>NZ_JBWQOJ010000056.1:0-12953 GCF_056591795.1 Maritimimonas sp. 2210JD6-3
AATGTTACTAAAAGTCCAAAAAATAAAAATAGTATTTGTTTTTTCATCAAATAATGATCTTTTGAAGGTTAAGATTGAAAAGAAGAATTATATCAATAACCATACCGTTTCCTTTAAATGTAAATCAACCATTTTTAGAGGAATATAACAACCAATTAAAAAGACAAAGCAAACTGCAAGAAAGGCAATATAAAAGATTTGAAGCCTTATTTGAAAAAGCAGGGGTATATCCTAAATGGGCAATAATTACTTTTATCCTTGCAATCCTTATTTCAGTAGCATCATTAGTATATGTATATAAAACAAAATTAACCCAAGAGAAATTTAAAGATACTAACCACATTGAAAAGGTTATTCCCAATGAATAAAAAGCGTTTGCAATTAATGACACTTCATGTAGTGTCACGCAAACATATTTAACTACTTTCTAAGACTTCCTCATTTCCAAAGGTAATTACTTTAGCTTGATAATTTGTCCAGTTTATTTTATAAAAAACTGGACATTTTTTATATCTTTGAAAAAATTAATTTCATTGAAAGTTACTGATTACATAGCAGATACCATAAATAGATTGCCAAAAGGGTATGTTTTTACCTATGAGGACTTTATAACAGAGGTGAATAAAAAGGAAGCCATTATAAAAGCGCTTAACCGTATGGCTGCTTCAGGGCGTATTGCCAAACTTTCAAAAGGGAAATATTATAAACCTGAAAAAACTGTGTTTGGAGTGCTAGAACCAGACCGATATCAAGTTGTAAAAGATATTTTGGAAGATGAAGGTAAGGTAGTTGGATATCTCACTGGACTAAGTATGTATAATTCTTTAGGTCTAACAACACAGGTAAGCAACACTATTCAGATTGGAAAAAATGAAATCCGGCCAACCTTTACCCGTGGGCGTTATACAATTTCTTTTGTAAAACAAAAAAATACCATTACCAAAGAAAATATTCCAATCCTACAATTATTGGATGCCTTTCGGTATATTAAAAAAATACCTGATACTACAATAGTATCTGCCTGCAAAAGATTATTCGAAATTGTAAAAGGGTTGCCAAAAAATGATATAAATACAATGGTACGTTTGGCTAAAAAATATCCACCCTCCACACGTGCACTCCTAGGAGCAATGATAGATGAGCTGGAAGAAGTTGAAATAGCGGGAACGTTACAAAAAACATTAAACCCAATAACATCATATAACTTGCCAGGAGTTGATACTTTATTGTCAACTACTAAAAACTGGAATATCAAATGACCCTACACGAAAATAAAGAACTTTTTACTCAAGCTATAAGGTTTACCGCTCAGGAAATGAATATTCCGGATATTTATGTTGAAAAAGACTATTGGGTAACCTATGTTTTGCGAACCATTTTTACCCATGAAATTGGTAAAGAAGCCGTTTTTAAAGGTGGTACGGCTTTGTCAAAATGTTTTGGTTTAATAGATCGATTCTCGGAAGATATTGATTTAGTGGTTTTGAGAAATGAGAGTGATTCCGCAAACAAACTAAACAATAAAATTAGAAAAATAAGTAAGGTAGTAGCTTCGGTATTGGAGGAAGTAGAAGTAACAAATGTAACCCAGAAAATGGGTATGAACCGAAAAACTGCACACACTTATAATAAAGAATTTAAAGGCGAGTATGGCCAAATTCGGGATGTGATTATAGTAGAAGCGACCTGGTTAGGTGATTTTGATCCCTATACTAAAAGATCTGTAAGTTCATATGTTTTTGATATGATGAAACAGAATGATCAATTACAGTTAGCCTCAGAATATGGATTGGAGCCATTTGAAGTTAATGTACTAGACCCAAAGAGAACTTTATGCGAAAAAATAATGAGTCTTGTTCGATTTTCACATGGAACTAATGCTATTGAAGATTTAAAGAAGAAAATTCGGCATACCTATGATTTATGTTTAATGCTAAAGGACAAAGAATTAATGTTGTTTTTTAATTCAAAAGCCTTTGAAAGTATGTTATTAAATGTAGCTAATAAGGATGTGGAAAGTTTTAAAAACAACAATGAGTGGTTAGCTCACCACCCAAATGAAGCTTTAGTTTTTTCAGACCTGGACAATGCTTGGGAACAACTAAAGAATACATATAGTGGTGATTTTAGAAAGCTGGTTTTTACCAATGGTAGGTTCCCTAATGAGAGTCAAGTTATAACGGCGTTAGGGCTAATTAAAGAAAGAATGAAATCAATAACATGGAATATCAAGATATAATTTTAAACAGTATTGTATTGGTAAATAACTATAAGTAACTGCATATAAGTATTTTAAATTATTATTAATGGATTATCATATTGAAATTTAATAAAATTATAAGGAGATTATTTAAAAAAAATGAAATAATAATATCAATCTGTCTTTTCTAATTCTTTTAAAAACTCTTTCCAATATTCTATTTCTTCGCTTGAGGCTTCATAAACTCCTAGTTCAATGTCTACTAGAAAAGATTCTACCTTATGTCTAATCTCTGCTCTCTCTAAGTCAGGCAATACCGCTAAAGCTTTGTCACTTAAAGGTCCTTGAATTGCTCCACCAGATTTTTTTCCTAAAGTAGTTTTTTTTCCTCGTCCAGAAATATATCTTTCATACTTTGATCCTTGAATTGCTTTTTCAATAATATCAACACCTTGAGTAGTCCTCAATATACTTTCTCTCAATTCAATTGACTTAGTACCAAAAAATTCAGGAATATCTTCTTTAGTATCGGTAAAAGTAGCTTTAAGTATATCACAACCTGTTAATAAAAATAACATTATAACGTAGAAACCAACTATTTTTAAATTTTTCATAGAAAATCTTAGAACTATTCTTAATTATTATCTCTTTTTTGCATCGCCTTAGTTCTCGAGACTAATATTTGCACTTAACTTTACCATATTGTATCGAACAACATTTATTGTATGTTGACATATTGGCAATTCTCAAGAAGCCACATAGCACTATACCATTTCTGGTTTACATTCTGTATAATATCTAATTTTCCATATTCGGTATGTAAATAATAGTCCTTATGCCTAGATTTATACCTAACATATCTTAACCCTCCTTGAACATCAGCTAGTTCCAATTTCCACATTGCACTCCACCACTTTTTATTAACATTCTTAATTATGTCTAATTTTCCATACTCCGTATGTAAATAATACCCATTCTTCTTCGATTTAATTCTGTAAAAGTTAGTAGTATTATTTACTCTTTCTAATTCCCAGCCTTCCTCAAGGATATTATTAAAATTATTATTTAGTAATACTTTTCCTTCTTGAATATCTAAATACTTCTTTACATGTCTATTCTTTATCTTTGTACATCCAGGTATATAAGAAAGTCCTACTCCAGATCTAATTTCACACTTTTCCCACATATTTATAAAATGTGATACCGAGCTAAAAAGAGCTTTCCTTTCAATTTCTGTCATTCCAGCCTTTTTTACGCTTTCAATGAACATTGGTAACATTCCATAATTAGCCACTCCAACCTTATTAAAATCCCAAGTTTTGTTACCAAAGGAATATTCTGAATTTGATACTCGATTACTTACTTTTTTCGGAGGACCCGGTAAGGGTTCCATACCATTTACATCTGTGCCTATAGCAATATTCTTATTTCCCATCAGTCCCGAGACTTTCTGAAAATTTTCCAAAAAATCTTCAGGATTAGACTTTGCGGATCCAATTCCAGCCATTCCTCCTAAACGTGCAATTTTTTTATATTGATTCGGAGTAAGATGTCTTTCTTTACTAGAACCATCTCGAACTCCATTATGCCCAGAGTTTACGGGATAATTATATATCTCGGCTAAATTCAATACGGAATTGGTTGTTTTTTCAGACATATGGTCAACGTCTATCATAAAACCTTTTTTCATCATCTCTTCAATAGCATATTGCCCAAGATTGGTGAGTCCTTTTTTATTGACATGACCAAAATTACAGTTAGGAGGGTTCGGTGGTTTTCTAAAGATATCAATGCCAATTTTAGCTTTAGCTACTGCCAAAGGCAGATCAAATCCTGCTACGGTAAACTTATATCCTATATCTGGTCTTGATGAACACTTAATATCCCAAAATTTATTATTAATGTGATAGTTACTCAAATTGAAAAAATCCTCATAAATGGCGGTTCCTCCAAACTTATTATCAATAATATGTATAGGGAAAATATATCTTACACCTTGATCATATATTCTATCAAGTTCTTTTTTCACTTTGAGTTTTGAGTCCAATGAAGGGCTCGACTCAGAAATATTATTATCACTAATAAAATTACCTATGTTATCAACTTCCATTCCAATAATAACTGCCATTTTTCCATTGTTGGCTATTCTTTTCATATCACCACTGCTATAAGCTATTTCCATCCAATCATGACGGCCAACCATTCGTTTTAATTCTTGTATCTGAATATTAGAAGATGATTTATCATCAGGATTTCTATCTCCAGGTCCACTAAAAGCGGCCGAAAATGTGGCATTATTAACGGTTAATGCAACTATTGCCTTTAGTCCATTTTTATGGGCATTTTTAATCCAATCTACCCACATTTGCTGATGTGTAATATTATTATAGGCTGGCCACTTGTTTAAATGCGGATAACCTTTAGCACCTTCATCATGATGAGTATGTGCTACTTTTAAGTTACTTTCCACTCCCTCCAATATTTTTTTTCTTAAATCATCTCCACATTTATTATCAAACCAACCTTTTCCTCCATGAGTTGCATTACAATGAGATAGTGCCTCATTGATATTTCTAGCTCTTTTATAATGTCTACAACCGCCTCCATCTGGAATTGCAGGAACCAAAATATCGGTATCTGGAGCCCCATGCAACAACTTACCTCCAAACCCTAAATGACTCATAGGGTGTGTATGCATATCTATATAGCCTTCTATACCTGATTTATCTGATGTTTCATTTGAGACAGGTTCAAGCTTCCACATTGCGCTGAACCAATGTTTGGGAACATTAGCTATTAATTCAGGTTTCCCATTTTCAATATGCAAATACATATTTCCATGTCTAGACTTTAACCTATAATAATCAGTATTAGGTACATTTTCTAACTTCCACATTGCACTCCACCATCCTGATGAAACATTTGCCTTTATATCTGGCTTACCATATTCGGTATGCAAATAATAATTTTTATGCCTTGATTTTATTCTGTAGTATTCTGTGTTAGGTACATTTTCTAACTTCCACATTGCACTCCACCATCCTGATGGAACATTCTTCATTAATTCGACTTTATCATTTTCAGAATGTATGTATTGCGCTTTCCACCTATTTTTTAATCTAAAAAAATCTGTTGGTAAATTATCTGAATATGAATAATTAATAATAAATATTAAAACCAAAATTTTAAAATGTCTCATAGCATAAAGTTTAAATTGTTAAAAGTCTGAATCTGTGCAATACAGAAATTTTAATGCAAAATTATTATTGAAAACATATCAGCGCAATACCATATTTGTGGTACGCTCTTAGAATAGAAGTGATAATAATATGTTATCTGAATAATTTTTTAAAAGCCTGTGCTTTGCTATTTACTTGAAGACGCTTGTAAATATTCTTAATATGAACCTGTACAGTACTTAAAGCAATACCTAGTTCATTAGCAACCATTTTATAACTCAAACCTTGTTTCATTAAGTTAAGTATTTTGAATTGTTGTTCAGTTAATTTTTGTTTTTCAGATAAATTGGTGTTTAGCTTAAATAATTTTAAAACCTTTCTTGCAATTGTAGGACTCATAGGAGAGCCTCCTTCATATACATCCCTTATAGATTCAGTAATTATATTGTTCGAATCACCTTTTAATATATACCCGGTTGCACCAGCCATTATAGCTCTAAAAACATAATCATCATCACCAAAACTAGATAATATGATTATATCTATTTCAGGAAAATTTTCTTTTACTAGTTTAGTTGCTTCAATACCACTTATCTCTGGAAGCTGAATATCCATTAAAATAATATCTGGGGAAAATTTTTTTGTTTGATAAATTATATTCTTACAATCAACAAAATTACCCTTTACTTGATAATCAGAATGAGATATAAACAACTCTTCAAGAGGTTTAGAGTAACTTAAATTATCTTCGTAAATAGTAAGTTTAATTGGCATTTTTAAATATAATCAGACTTCTTAAAATTACTCAAATCTAGAACTAAATTTATTTCTACTCCCTTATTAGGTTCAGAATGCAGTGAAAATTTTTTTGCCTTCATTTTTCTAGCCTTATTTTTTAGATTTTGTAACCCTATTCCATCAGCCTTGGTAAATGAAGTCTCGAAACCAATACCATTATCTAAAAGATAGATCGCAATTATATTTTTATACTTTGTAACCTGCATTGTAAAACTTGAAGCCTTAGAATGTTTTACAGCATTATAAATAACTTCTTTTAAAAACCCTTGAAGGTTTCTGCTAATTTCTACTGGAAGTTTTAATTCTTCATTATCATTTTCAAATTGAAGATTAAAACTCATCGTTTTTCTTTCCAATATTTTATTTGCGAATAACCTTACTTCTGCGATAATTTCATCTAAATGTCTCGTTGAAGTATTAAAGTTATGAGTTACCTCTCTCAACTTGGTAAGAACCTTATCCATTGAACTATCAATGTCTTTTACTTTATCTATTATCTTTTGGTTAGTGTTCTCTATAATTAAATTACTAAAAGACATCTTTAAACCACCGAAACTTGAAATCACGTCATCATGTAATCCTTCAATAATCGTTTGTCTTTCTTCAATAGCTATTCGTTCATAAGCGATTTTTTCATCATAAACTTTTTTCACTAGAAAGAAAGCTAATAACCCTGCTTCATAGTATAGCGTCATAAGTGGTAAATAACTAAAAGCAAATTCAAATTTTTTTCTATCAAATGATCCGAGTTCAACTAAAAGAATGAAAGCGGCGGATAACAACATAAAAATGATAGATGCTAAAAACCAGAGGTGATCGGTTCTTCTTCTTTTTAAATAGATTAAAAAACCTACACTAACGAAAGCAATAAAACTAATTAAAAACAACATTCCCATTATTTTATAAAAGCCATAGTAAAACATCTCTAAATTATCTGCAAAGAAAAACCCAAATATTAAAAAGACTCCAACAACCCTTAAAGATTGAAAGAATAAATCTAAATATCTACTATAACTATTAACTTCAAAGAATAATCGAAACACACCAATATGTCCCGTAAGTATCATTGTTGGACCAATGAAGGTTGATGGATCCTGAAAGTATGGCCAATTAGACCATACATACCTCAATCCATCATTAAAACTTAACATAAAAATGGTAGATCCAATTATATATATTAAATAGTTTAAATTTATTGAGTTTCTGTTAAATAGAAATAATGCTATCGCAGCTATAAGATAGAACAAAATACCCCCTACCGTAAAACCAGCTCTGAATGATCTATTAGTGTTTTTTTTAATTAGTGATAAATCATTTTCCAATAAAATATCAGTATTTAATGTCTGGAATTTTCTTTCAACTTTTAAATAGATATAATTTATTTCCTTTGGTTTTATAGAAATTTTAAAAGTAAAATCATGAGTTGAAATAGGCCTTGACTCATAATTCTTCTTATTACCAGTTATTACTTTTTGCTTTATATAATTGTTAGCGTTTAATTGATAAAACTCCACATGAAAAATGTCATTGGATGTTATTGATATATATTTTTCATCTAATTCATTCAAATCATTTTTGATTGTCACTTTTATCCAATAAGCTGAGCCTGGAGGTTTAACTAATCTTTGTTCGTTATTCGGTAAAAAATCTTGCGAATTAATTAAATCTTTTATTTTAAATATCGATAAGGAGTCTTTAAGAATTTCTGACTTACTTGAAATACTAATACAACTCTTTACCTCAGAAGTATAAATTATATTTGAAGAATAAATTTTATTAGTATTTAGAAAAACTAAAAATATAAATATATTAATTAACCACTTCATTTTCAATAGCTAGAAGTTTGAATTTTATATAAAAATAGGAAAATTTAACTGAAATAATTTAGTAAATCGAACAAGTAATCAATAATGGATAATAATTGGTGAAGAAAGAATAATCTAATCAAAAGAAACCATTATCTTTCAACCCATTTTCAACCAATCACCCGCAAACCCTTATAAAAAAAGAAAAATAAAATATTGAATTGATAAACAAAAATAGAAATACAATATTTATAAGTCATGCAACTCCAGAGGATAATGATTTTACTATTTGGTTAGCCTCAAGGCTAGAAATGCTTGGTTACAACGTTTGGATTGATAAAAACAAACTTATTGCAGGTGAAACATTTTGGAAAGAAATCGACCATGCTATTAGAAACAATACTGTTAAATTTTTATTGGTTTATTCAAAGAATATCTGCTATAATCAAGAAGCTGGTAATATTAAAAATGGAATAAACAATGAAATTGAACTAGCAAAATCTATTGCAATAGAGAATAAAATCAAAGATTTTATAATACCACTTAAAATAGATACTTCTCCGCATAATTTGTTTGTTGGTGCAAATGTTTTAAATCATATTGATTTCAGTAATGGATGGGGTAATGGATTTGAACTATTAATAAAAAAGTTAAATACAGATAAAATTCCTAAACAATCTAATTCTTCCATATCCTTTAAAGACTGGTTTGAAACTTCATACACCAGTTCAAATGGAATAATAGAAAAAGAAGAGTTTTATATTTCTTCGGCTTGGGAATTTAATCAACTACCAAGTAAATTTTATTTAATTCAATATCAAAACAAAAAAAGGCTGATTTAGTTGTAGAAAGTTACAAGTATCCCTGCCATGTTATAGGAAATGTCGTCTGTTCTTTTTCAAAAAATCCTCCTAAAGATTTCGTTGTTAAAGAGGAATCAATTGAAATAATTCCCAAAAGAGTTATTAAAGTTCCATTAACAGATATTGTTTATGGAATAGGTGATTTTCAGTTTCCAAAAATAATTGATAAGATAAATCATTTTAAGTCATTAATAACGACATGTATTCATGGTATTTTTCACAACAAAGGGTTGAAAGAATATTCTTTTTCAAATAGAAAATCTGCATATTTTTTCACTCCAGGTATTATTGTAAATGACAAGGTGAAATATTCATTTCCAATTACTGGAAAAACAAAAAATATTCAAGTTTTTGGAAAACACCTTGACCAATCATGGCATTTTGCTTTATCTATAAGACCAAGGGTGAATCCATATTTTCAAGTTAGTATTTATAACCATTTAATATTTACCACCAATGGTTTTAATCCTTTAGATAGTAAAAAAAAGATACAGTCTAATAGAAGACAAAAAGGAAAAAGAATGTTCAATAAACAATGGAGAGATTTGGTTTTGGCATATATACAAGGCTTAAAGGACAAAGAAAATCAAATCAAGATCATAGTGAGTGAACATGAAAATTTGGTTATGGAAGAATATCCTAAAATTTTGAATTCTCATTTTGGCTATAATGAACCAAACACATGACAGATAATCTAATTCATATACAAGAACCAAGGCTTTCATTTGGATTTGAGCAAAACACGTTAGACCCAAGGGATGGCATTATGTTATTTGGCCCTAATTCAAAAGATAAGTTATCTCATCAAGTTAACATAGGGGTTATTGGGCCAATTACAGCGAGAAAAAGAATAATTGCCTATTTAAAGAAAATCCATAAACCTGTTTCCTTAAATCCTCCTCAAATAGCGAGGCCAAATTTTCCTGGACTAGAAGGAGCATTTGGTATACATATCAATTTTAATCATTTACCTGAACTTAATGTTTCTATTGATGAGATTGAAAAGTATCTTAAGTATAGAGATAAACATCAAAGAATATTTAACCTTTCAGAGGTCTATTTTCAAAAAATCAAAACATATACTGAAACCGAGGAAAGCCCAGTAACAGTGTGGTTTATTGCTATTCCAAGTTCAATTTACAAATATGGTAGGCCGACAATAGACATTCCTAAATCAGACGACAATGTGAATATCGGTTTATCAAAACATGATAGAATAGAAAATCAAATGAATATGTTTTTTCAAGAAGAAAACATGATTTTGAGGAAAGCTTATAGATATAACTTAAATTTTCATCATCAACTAAAAGCAAAGCTTCTAAGGGAAAAAGTAATTTCTCAAATTATGATTGAAGAAAAGTTTGCCTACCATGAAATGTGGGATGATGAAGAGTCAATCAAACTTGAAGAAATTTTTGAAACTGATAAAGCGTGGAATATTTCTACATCCTTATATTATAAATGTGGAGGCATTCCTTGGAAATTAAACGATGTCAGAGATAATGTATGCTACGTAGGTCTTGTCTATAAACAAACTGACCCAAAAAACAAAAATTCAAAAAATGCTTGTTGTGCAGCTCAAATGTTTTTAAGTGATGGTGATGGAATGGTATTTAGAGGAAATGTAGGCCCATGGTATAATCCAATAAGCAAAGAGTATCATTTAAAGGAAAGTGATGCAGAAGAACTAATTTCTAATTCTCTCGAAGCATTTAAAACTCAATCTCACGATAATCAATATCCAAGTGAAGTTTTTATACATGCAAAAACGAGATTTAATGATGAAGAATGGCAAGGATTTTTGAATGCAGTTCAAGGAAAGTCTAAAATCATTGGTGTGCAAATTAGAGATGATGCTGATTTTAAGCTTTATAGGAATGAGGTCTATTGTATTCCAAGAGGGACGTTTTACAAAATGTCCGATTACAAAGGTTTTTTATGGACTAGAGGGTTTATACCAAGATTACGAACACAAATAGGCTTAGAAGTTCCAAATCCCATAGAGATAGTAATTATTAGAGGCGAAGCTGATATAAATCAAGTTGCTAAAGATATACTTGCGCTAACTAAGCTAAACTATAACTCTTGTAAATTTGGAGACGGTGTTCCAGTAACTTTAAAATTTGCTGAAACAATAGGAAATATTTTAACCGCTGATAAATCAAATACAGAATCCAAAGTATTGCCCTTCAAGTATTACATATAATGGAAAACCAAATTAAGTCACTTCTGATTCATGAGCTAGGACATTTGTGTGTTGATATTATTATTGAAGATGAGTTTCAAAATTTATACATTGAAAAATTAGTTATTAGGAATTTTGAATGTGAAAACTCGAATTGGTGTGGTTATGTTGATATGAGACCACAAGAATTATTAAGGTATGAAAATATCATAAAAGATATCAATCTTTTTCCGTACAAGTTAATATCGTTAATAAGTGGATGTGCATTCCAACAGATTATTACAGAAAATAATAGTGATATTTCCATTTGTTTTGGGTTCTCAAAGAAGCTAATCGGAAGTATGGATTACAGAAAGTACTATGAAATATTGTTTCAACTAAGGAAATCAAATACTTTATACGATAAGAATAGTAATAAGCTATATGAAATTGTTAAAGATAATCTAGATTCTGGGTATGTAAAGTCTTTAGAAAATTTAAAAGAACTTAATGAGAGAATAAATCAATTAGCTAATGAAGAAGTAAATATCATTATTCAAGAGTTCAATAAAGAGGATAAACCTAATAGGTTTGAATACATTTATCAAAATGATGTCATAAATACTTTAAAGGATAAACTAAAAGTAATTATGGAAGAAACTGGGTTTAAAGAATTAATAACTAGTTTACATGAAAGTCTAGTTCAAAAATTTAAACTTTTGGAAGACAAAGAGTGAATTTGTCTCTCATTTGTGTCTCTACAGGCTGCAAGCCCAGTAAAATAAAATATTGTTACTTTTTGTATTGGAAAATGATTTTATAATTATACCAACAACTTTTTTTCATTAAAAGTAATGCGGTTTTAAATTAAAGGGTATTTAAACTAAATGCTTAAAATTAATATAAGAGATGAATATTGAAATTATATTAGAATATATAGCTGATATTGAAATGTTTAATAATAATCCAATCAGCTTTAATAGCAAATTGGAAAAAGCCCTTTCTAATTGGGCAGATAAGAATAATGAAATACATAATTGGGTAAATGAAGACCTAGAAGAAGATTTACTTCTGGGATCTCGAATAAATCTAAAGGCAGATATTAAAAACAAAAGAGTTATTTCATTTATTACCTATCAGCTAAAAAAAGAACTTACTAAGGTAGAACTTGAAAAAATTATTGAAGCATCGACCGGACAACTTTCCGATGGATATGGAGAAGAACCTATTTCTATTCTTTTGAAAGAAGGAATATTTACTAAAAGACAAATTAATATAGGTTTAATAGGTATATCTCAGACCTATCCGATAAAGATTGAGAAAAAAGTTAATGATCAAACAAGTATTTTATATCAAAAAATCGAATGTTCAAAAGACATTCTAGAAGCTATAGAAAATGGTGATTTAAAAACCGTAAAAGACTATGTGCAAAAAAATGAAAATGTTAATTGTAAATGTGCAAATGAAGATTCATTGTTAATATTTACCATTCGCAAAAAACAGGAAAAAATAGCATTTTATCTCATTGAAAATGGTGCCGATATATCTAATAAGAATAATTTACTTGTACATACTTGTATTTCCGGACTTTCAAAATTAACAGAGTATTTCATTAATAATGGCGCAGATGTTAATAGTATTGGGCATAATCAAAGAACACCTTTAATGTGGGCAAGCCGTCATTTAGCGTTAGTTAAACTACTTGTTACTAAAGGTGCAGATGTTAATGCTCAGGATATAAGCGGTAGAACAGTTTTAGGCCTTACTATAAATCCAGATGTAGTTACATTTTTACTCTCAATTGGTGCAGACCCAAAACTTAAATGTTTTATGGGAAAAACAGCATCAGAATATCATATAGAAAGTCTAAGTTATAGTAAAGGTAGGCCTGATATGGAAGAAAAATACAAAGCCGTTATTGAAATATTAGAGAATGCTACTAAA
>NZ_JBWQOJ010000057.1:0-11845 GCF_056591795.1 Maritimimonas sp. 2210JD6-3
GCTAGATATACACCAAATAGTATAATAGCGCCCGCAATTAACTGCATAAAACTAAAGGTTTCGTTATCTAAAAGTCCCCATGTCACAGCTACAATAGGAATTAGATAAGTAACCGAAGCCGAAAATACAGGAGACGTCATGTGGACAAGTTTATTAAATACTATTTTGGCAAAAGCGGTACCTAAAATGGCTAGTATGGTTAAATACATTAAAGAAGTCGTTGTTTGTTCATTCACTTGAAAAGTGCTGAAAAAATTAGAATACCATAAAATAAATAATGTAGGAATAATTATAAGCACGAAATTTCCAGTAGTAATAGCTAATGCACTTACATCAGATAGGTGTTTTTTAATAATGTTGACATTAAATGCATATCCTATCGATGAAATAATTGGTAGTAAGGCATATGTGTAATCTTGATTCGGATTCAAATCATTGCTTTTTATGATTAAAATTACAGTACCTACCATTCCGATTAGTACACCAAATAATTGAGATCTTTTAAAGGGAAAACTAAAAATTAGAGCGCCAACAATTAACGTATTAAGAGGTGTTAAAGAGTTGAGAATTGCAGCAATCGAACTATCAATTTTATCAATAGCGAATGCAAATAAAAAGGCAGGAAAAAATGTTCCTAATAATGCGGAAATGAAAATATACCACCATTGCTTCTTATTTAGATTTAATATACTTCTATAACCCACAAGTAATAAAACAAAAGCAGAAATTAAAATACGCAAGGCTCCAACTTGCAATGGTGTTAGACTTACAAGTGATTTTTTAATAAGAATAAATGAGCTACCCCAAACTAATGCTAAAATAGCAAGGTAAAACCAACGAGTATTTTTTTGATTCATGTGGCTACAATACAATTACAAAGGTCGTACAATATTTTCTTTTTATAATTACGCATTTAGAAAAGTTAAAGTGTATTCTAATAACACCAATATTCAGTATTTTTGCGATTCAATTTTATTAGCATGAAATTAATATTTAAACTATTGCTTGTTGTTTTTGTGTCTTGTTCGCTTACTTTTTGTAAAAAGAAGGAAGAAATAACATCTATTTCTATGGATATTGGAGGTATGACCTGCGAAATTGGCTGTGCTAAGCTTATAGAATCTAGATTAGTGAAGTTAGAAGGTGTTCAAAAAGCAACTGTTGTCTTTAAGGATAGTCTGGGAGAAGTTACCTTTGATGCAAATACAATTTCTCAAGATGAGATAGTACATACTGTCGAAAATATTGCTGATGGTGATCTGTATTCGGTTAAAAAAGTCGCTGAAACTGAGTAAATAAAACAAAAAAAACCTTTGTTTATCTAAAATATTATTAATTAATTTGCGTTTCGTTAACGTATAAAACTAAAATTATCAAACAAATGAAATTATTAAAAGGATTAATGATGCTAGCTATCGTTGCTTTAGTAGCTGTATCGTGTAAGGAAACTGCAAAAGGAGCTGCCGAAGATGCTGAAAACGCTGTTGAAGCTGTAGGTGATGCTGCTAAAGATGTTAAAGATGCTGCTGGTGACGCTGTAGAAGCTGCTGGTGATGCTGTTGAAGAAGCAGTAGATTCTGTAAAGGCAAAGGCTGGTGATGCAGTTGATGCTGTTAAAGAAGGTGCGAACAATGTTAAAGAAGGTGCTAAAGAAGTTGTAAAAGACGGTGCTGAAGCAGTAGAAGGAGCAGCAAAAGCTGTTAAAGAAAAAGTAGATAATAAGTAATTACTTTTTTACCTAAAAATAAGTAAAGCCTCCAATTTTGGAGGCTTTTTTTATGCTTTTAAGTTATCTTTGCACAAAGGTTTTTAATGAAGAAGTACTTTCCGTTATTTGCAAAAATTTGTTTGATTTCTGTATATGTTATCATTCTTGCTGGAGCTACCGTTCGTATGACAGGTAGCGGCATGGGGTGCCCCGATTGGCCTAAATGTTTTGGTCATTTAATACCACCAACGAGTGAAGAAGCCTTACTTTGGCAACCTAACAAGGAATTTAAAAAAGGATTAGTTATTATTAAAGATGAATCGCTTCTAGTTGCTAAAGATAAGTTTACAAGTACAGATAAATTTGCGATTAAAAATTGGAAAGCTTATACCAAACATGATTATGCTAAGTTTAATGTAACTCACACGTGGGTAGAATACATTAATAGATTAGCAACAGCTGTTTCTGGTGTTTTCTTTTTACTACTTATTATTGCTTCTTTAGGATATTGGAAATCAAATAAAAAACTTACTATACTATCATTCTTAGCATTATTTTTAATGTTGTTTGAAGCCTGGTTAGGAAAGACGGTAGTAGATTCGAATTTGGCTGTTTCTAAGATCACCATCCATATGTTGGTGGCTTTATTGATTGCTGCATTGTTGTTGGTAATTGTTCATGAAACTAAAAACAAAACGATTGTATTTAAAAAAGATACACTATTTACAAACCTATTATATGTGACTTTTGGTTTAACAATAGTTCAGATAATATTAGGGATAGACATACGTGAGTTTGTAGATGAACAATTAAAAACACATGGTTTTGAGAACAAAAGCTTATTAGCTTTAGAAGAAAATACGAATTTTTTAATTCACCGATCGTTTTCAATA
Source organism: Maritimimonas sp. 2210JD6-3 (assembly GCF_056591795.1). NCBI lineage: Bacteria > Pseudomonadati > Bacteroidota > Flavobacteriia > Flavobacteriales > Flavobacteriaceae > Maritimimonas > Maritimimonas sp. 2210JD6-3. The sequence continues at coordinate 2,602 of NZ_JBWQOJ010000057.1, forward strand.
CTGGTCGTAGTTTTAAATATAGGATTGTTTATTAGAAACAAGAAATCGGGCTTAGGATTTACTTTACCAAACTGGATATTAGTAATGCTAACCGTAGAAGTTTTGGCAGGCGTATTAATGTATTATTTTAACTTTCCATTTGGTACGCAGGTAATACATATGTTATTCGCAGCTATCATATTTGGTGTACAGTTTTATTTGATATTGCAAAATCGAAGATTAAAGACCTAATTTTTCCACTCAAGTGTCTCCATTAAATGCTTAATGTCTTTTTCTACATGTTTAATAGCGGGTAGAATGGAATCATAGTTAGGCTGTACTTCAAAATATAATGCCCCAGTTAAAAAATGCTTCGTGCTATCAGTTAGATGAAACTGCAAAGGTGAAGCGGCGTTACCAGTTATTTCAATAAGAGATCCAAAAACTCTTTTTTCATCATTCAAATACGATTTAGGAGAACTTATTAAATCTGCTTTTACAGAATGCTTATACGTTAATTTTTCAGATTCTTTAAGTAACTCATCCAGATTTTCTTGCACAGGTCTATACGTTATATTTAAAGCTGCTTTCATTGAAGGATATTCAATATTTATCCAACATTTATCATTAGACTTAACAGTTGCTTTATTAGAAAACTCAAATATGTAGGGGCAATCAATAGTTGTTTTTTGATATTCAGTATTAGAATAGGCTAAACGCAACTGTGCTTCAGGTTTGGGTATGGGTTCTTCTTTACAAGAAACAATTGCCAATGCGATAATAAATGTTATGATATAAATACTTTTTTTAGTCATTTGGTAAGGTAACTTTTACTTGTTTTATTCTTTTTTTATCTAATGATTCTATTTTGAAAGTATAATCCTCAAACTTCAAGGATTCACCTCGTTTAGGAAAACGACCCGCAATTTCTAATATAAAACCTGCTAATGTTTCGGCCTCTCCTTTATGTTCTTCAAAAAGTGTATCATCGATTTGTACTACTTTATAAAAGTCTTTTAAAACTATTTTTCCTTCAAAAATATAATTATAATCATCTAACTTAGAATATACCAAATCGTCATCATCGAATTCATCGCTTATATCTCCTACAATTTCTTCGATGACATCTTCTAAGGTAACAATTCCTGAAGTACCTCCGTACTCATCAACAACAATAGCTAAGTGGTTTTTCTTCTCTTGAAATTCTTTTAAAAGATCATCTAGTTTTTTATTTTCTGGAACAAAATAAGGTTCTCGAACTATTTTTTTCCATTGAAATGTCTTTTTATTTAAATGTGGTAATACATCTTTGGTATATAATACACCTACAATCTTGTCCATACTTTCTTCATACACGGGAATTCTAGAATGCCCATTTTCGAGAATTTTACTAACTACTTCGCTGAACGAAAGATCATCCGATAAGGCAAAGACATCGGTTCTAGGGCACATTACCTGTATGGTTTCTGTATTGCCAAAATTAACAATACCTTCTAAGATTTTTTGCTCTTCTTTCGTTGTAGCTTCCTCTGAGGTGAGTTCAAGTGCTTGCGATAATTTCTCTACAGAAAAGTCAGATTGTTTTTTACCTAATCGTTTTTCAACCACATTGGTAAGTGCCATTAACATTTTTGCCGGAAACGTTAGAAAAATACTAATAAGACGCATAGGTGTCACCATAAATGATGCAAAACCAATGGCATTTCTATTTGCATATATTTTTGGCAATACTTCTCCGAAAAGTAAAATTAAAAAAGTAACGATTACTACCTCTATAATAAATCTTACATATGCGGGATTGAGTTCGCTAAATAAAAATTCACCGATATAAGCGAATAGTAAAACAATTAAAATATTTACAAAATTGTTTGCTATGAGTATGGTAGCTAATAGTTTTTTAGGTTGCTCTAATAATTTTGATACCATTAATTTTTTGCCAGACTTTTCATTAGCAGCTTCATCTAGTGCTGTTTTTGATAAAGAAAAAAACGCAACTTCTGAACCAGAAATTAAAGCTGAAATTACTAATAAAACCAGAAGTAATATACTACTTGTGGCAAATGTCCAATCTATGGTTTCTAGAAAATTTAAACTGGAAGGTTCGGGGTCCAAATAAAATAAATTTAGTTAAACATTAAAATGGTAAATCATCATCATAATTTTGAGGGCTTTCATTTACCACCTCATTTGTTGACTTAGGCTCTTGTTTTGGTTGTGTGGTCGGTTTTGTGCTATTAAGTTCTTTTTTAGTGGTTAAAAAGGTCATGTCTGAAACATGTATCTCTGTTGTATAACGTTTGTCACCCGCTTGGCCTTCCCATTGACGTGTTTTTATACGCCCTTCGAGATATACTTTATCTCCTTTGGTAAGGTATTTCTCGCAGATTTCAGCAAGCTTGTTGCGTACAACTATATTATGCCATTCTGTAGTGGTTACCTTTTCACCTGTTTGTCGGTTTGTGTACGTTTCATTGGTAGCAATAGGAAACCTGCCGATAGAATTACCACCTTCAAAATAATGCATTTTTATTTCATCGCCTAAATGCCCAATAAGCATTACTTTATTTAAAGTGCCCGCCATTACAAGTCAATTTTAATACTCAAAGATAATGAAAAATTCAATCGTAATTTTTAAAATTTTTCACAAAATTAGCAATAAGAATGGGCATTGGGTATTGATCGACGTCTTTCCATTTTACACCATTTTTAAATGTTTTTTTTAGAGTAATAATCCAAAATTTAGTGTGTAAATGTTGATGAGAAAGTTTATGAATAATAGGTTTTTGGTTGTGTAGTTTTATTGACTCAACATTTGAGTCAAATAATGTGGTAAAATCTGAATGTTCAATGAGCGCATCAACATCAATTTCACATTCACTTTCTACTAGCGGAAATTCATATAAATTAAACCAAATACCTTTTTGTGTTCTTTTTTTAAGGATAGTTTCTTCATTCTTAATAACTAAATAGTTAAAATATCGCTTTTTAACTTTTAACTTTTTTTCTTTGATAGGAAGTTGATTGACTAGCTTTTTCTGTAAACCTACACAACTACTATTCAAAGGACAATTAGTACAATCTGGATTTTGAGGCTTACATTGTATTGCTCCAAACTCCATAATAGCTTGATTATAGGAGCCAGGATCGTCATGAGCAATTAACTTTTGAGCTAGTATTTTGAATTCTTTAATTCCTCTAGTACTATTAGTAGGTGTATCAATACCAAAATAGCGAGCTAAAACTCTATAAACATTTCCGTCAACAACCGCAGTGGCTTCATCGTAGCAAATAGAAGCTATAGCTGATGCTGTATAATCGCCTATGCCTTTTAATTTTATCAGTTCTTTATACGTGGTTGGGAATTTTCCTTGTAATTCATCAGCTATATATTTTGCAGTAAAATGCAGATTCCTTGCTCTAGAGTAGTACCCTAGTCCTTGCCATAAATTTAAGACGGTTTCTTCATCTGCTTTAGCGAGATCGAAAACAGTAGGGAAATGCTTGATAAATTTTTCAAAATAAGGTAAGCCTTGTGCTATTCTAGTTTGCTGCAACATGATCTCAGATAGCCAAATAACGTAAGGTTCTTTGGTTTTACGCCAAGGTAATTCTCTTTTGTGTTGTAAATACCAGTTTATTAATATGTTAGAAAAATCCATATAATTTCTGTCGAGTAAGCAATATTACTATTTTTATCTTATTAAATTTTAACTCATTAGCTTTTCGTAATTGATTAATTATCTTATATTTGCCACCCTGAAAAAAGGATTTTTAATAACAAAAAGTTTAAATTTTAATAAGAAATGACAAAAGCAGAGATTGTTGCTAATATTTCAGATAAATCTGGAATAGAGAAGGCAGATGTATTGAGAGTTGTGGAAGACTTAATGAAAGAGGTAAAAAAATCACTAGAGAAAGGAGAAAATGTTTATTTGAGAGGCTTTGGTAGTTTTACAGTAAAAACGAGAGCAGAGAAAACAGGTAGAAATATTTCTAAAAATACTACGATTAAAATTCCAGCACACAATATTCCTGCGTTTAAACCAGCAAAAGTATTTGTTGAAGGCGTTAAGAAAAATGTTCCGGTAAAATAATATTAACACACAATAAAACGTTTTAAATATGCCAAGCGGTAAAAAAAGAAAACGCAGTAAGATTTCTACTCATAAGCGTAAAAAAAGAAGTAGACAAAACAGACACAAAAAGAAGAAATAGTTTTAAACTATTTCTTCTTTTAACGTACATCGTTCTTTGAAAAAGAAATTTATGGTAAAACATAAATTTCGTCGGGTTATAATTTATAACCTGTGTAATTTTAACCTATTTGTATATAGTAAATTACTATGTGCAAATGCAAAACATATACAGAGTGAAAACAGAATTAATTATTAGATCAAATTCCTCTGATATAGATTTTGCCTTATTAAGAGATGGTAGATTAGTTGAGTTACATAAAGATGAAAACGATAATAATTTTAATGTTGGCGACTTATTTTTAGCCAAAATAAAAAAAACATTATCAGGCCTAAATGCTTCATTTGTAAATGTAGGAAGTGAAAAAGATGCTTTTTTACATTATCATGATTTAGGACCCCAATTATTATCTTTAAGTAAATTTATTAATCGTGTAAGCACAGGTAAGCAAAAAGAATTCACTTTAAAAAATTTCCATTTTGAAAAAGACATTAATAAAAATGGAAAAATTGACGACGTTTTAAAAGCGGGTCAAAATTTATTAGTACAGATCGTTAAAGAGCCAATTTCTACGAAAGGACCTCGTATAAGTTCTGAGCTTTCAATAGCTGGTAGGTATTTGGTGTTAGTTCCTTTTTCTGATAGAGTATCTGTATCACAAAAAATATCTAGTAGAAAAGAAAAGGAGCGCTTAAAACGATTGGCACAAAGTATAAAACCAAAAGGTTTTGGCGTTATTCTTCGCACGGTAGCAGAAGGAATAAAAGTGGCAGAATTAGATAGAGATTTACAAAATTCACTCGAACGTTGGAAATCGATGTGTAAACAATTGCCAAATGCAAAAGCACCTATAAAGGTATTGTCTGAATTAAACAGAGCTTCTTCTATTTTAAGAGATGTATTTGATGATTCATTTACGGGTATCATAACAAATGATAAAGAACTGGCGGCTGATTTAAAAGAGTACTTATTACGAATTGCACCAGAAAAAGCATCTATCGTAAAAGTACATAGATCTAAAACTCCAATATTTGAAAGATATGGAATTGAAAGACAGATTAAAACCTCTTTTGGTCGAACAGTTTCTATGCCAAAAGGAGCTTATTTAGTTATAGAACATACTGAAGCATTACATGTAATTGATGTGAATAGCGGTAATCGTTCTAACAAAGCAAATTCTCAAGCAGATACAGCATTACAAGTAAATATGATTGCTGCATCAGAAATTGCAAGACAATTGCAGTTAAGAGACATGGGTGGAATTATTGTTGTTGATTTTATTGATATGCACACAGCCGATCATAGGCAAAAATTATTTGAGCATTTAAAAAATGAAATGAGATTAACACGAACAAAACATAAAGTTTTACCACCAAGTAAGTTTGGTCTAGTTCAAATTACTAGACAGCGTGTGAGACCTGAAAGGGTTATCAAGACCAAAGAAGAAAATCCGAACAAGAATGGAGAGGTTGAAGCTCCTATTGTTTTGATAGATAAAATAGAAAGTGAATTAGAAAAACTAATAGCTAAAAATGCTAAAAAAATTGTATTACATGTGCATCCGTTTGTTGCATCTTATATTAAAAGCGGGTTGCCATCATTACAAAGTAAATGGTTTTTTAAGTATAAAAAATGGGTAAAAGTGATGCCCAGAGATGCTTACCAATATTTACAATATCGTTTTTACACAGCTAAAGATAAGGTTGTGCATTAAGTAAGGTATGTATATATCAAAAAAAAATCCCGTAACAAGACGTTACGGGATTTTTTTATGCTTAAAAACCTTTATTCAAATAGATAATATGTCTTACAATAAAGGGAATAATTGAAATTAAGTTTGGGTTATGAAACTACATTGTTAGTTTTTTAATGTAATAAAATCTTTTTTCTAATTTTTTGGTTGTTTTCGAGGGTAGCATTAATAACTAATACAGTTCCGCTTGTGAGATTACTAATGTTAGTTTTGAATTGACTATTCTCAGGTTTATTGTTAAGAATCAATTTTCCTAAAATGTCATATGCTTTAAATTCGCTAATAAAAGTGCCATTTGATGTACTTATTTCTAATTCATTATCGAAATTACGTATAATAAGATCATCTGTATTTAACTGCTCTTCATTAGTACTTAGCACAGCTTCATTTTTTATTAGGTATAGCTCGAAGCGCTCATTAAAAACACCTTTTTCATTTATAACAAATTTATAATTCTCAATTTTAAGATCGTGTGTAGTTCTTAATAGGTTATCTTTTATATAAACATTGTAATCAAGTAATTTCCCTTCTAGCTCATCAATACTTATTTCGAGTTCTTCTCCTTCGTCTAAATATGAATAGAATCCTAATTTTACAATGTCTTCATCTTTAATGTTCTTTTTTCCTTGTATGGCGAAATTTTTATCATCAATAAAAGAGTAAAGAGATACATAACTGTTACCAGAAAATCGTTTTCCGTCATAATTTCTATCTTCATTATCAGTGGCATTGGCAAAATAACCTATTAAAATTTGACTGAATGCTCCTTTGTTATTTTTGAGTTCTAACCAAATACGATCTTTTTGTATGGCACTTTTGTCATTCATATCTCTAAAAAGCTCATTGTTATTTCCAGTAAGGCGCATACTATTGTTAAAAGTAATATTACCAGAACTGTTAGCTTGAATAAAAAAAGCTTGCCCAGAAGCTATAAATCCATTTGGTTTTGGTCCGCCCGAAACTGCAGCAACACCTCCAGATCCAACGGTATAGCTCGCATAATCATTACTAGAATAGTTATATTTTTCAGTTCCAGCGTTATTCTCAGAAATTTCTGTATTGTGTGTCCACAAATAAATAGTTGCATTTACTAAACTATTGCTAGGATTATTAATAAATAAATCAGCACTTATTGCAGAAGGATATGGGTTGCCAATTAAATTCCAGTTAAAGCCATCTACACCAGTGGTGTTTACTGGAGCGTTAATAATTCCGCTATTAATGTGTCCATCAAATAACACTCCTTGCGATCTAGGAAATGTACCAGAATCAGCAATTTCAGCAATGTACCCAATACCAGGAGTCATAGGCGTTTGGCTGTTAGATTGAATCCATCCGTTAAGAAAATCATATCCAAAAATTCTATTAGGGTCTGAAATTGGAGATAAAGCACTACCGATAGTTTCATTAACTGTTGGAGATGACCAATACATAAAATCAGATCTGTTTAAAGGAGTTGAAGTCTTATAAATGTTCATATTACCTGAACCTGAAACAGACCCATCGTTTTGAACCATGACTAATGACCCTTCATGTTGTACGTCAATTGTACCATTAACTGTAAAGTTTTTATCTATAAGTATATAATTATTTGCACTTACATTTAATGATGCTCCAGAATTAATAGTACAATTACATGATTCAAAATTCCCGTTAGTAGCAGTATTATAATTACCATTAATAGTAACTGAAGTAAATTCGTTTGGTACGCCATTACTCCAATTAGAGCCATTCCAAGTAGTGGTTAATGGACATTCTGGTGAGTAGGCCACAATATTAAATTCACCAAAGCTATTGTTTTGATACTCCCAAACTCGAATATATACTGTTGTATTAGGCAGCCCAGTCAGTGTAACTAAACTGAAGAAATTAGAACCACTATCAGCATCACAGGCTATTTGCGTTAAATTATTACATGTACCTGTGTAAACGGCTACGCCTGTATCAGAAATCCCTCCAGCATTTAATGTTTCAATATTTAAAATTCCTGAAGCAGGCACTTGAGCAGTAAACCATATATCTCCACCTAAATATTGATCACAATTCGGATTTAAACTAACACCAGAATCAGTTGCGCCGACGTTAGTTGATGTTACTACATTTTCTGTATTTGAATTTCCTACTGTAAGATTTTGCGCGATAAAACAATTGTCATTATCTATAGTTGGAGGAGAATAAGCTACTATATTAAAGGTTCCAGATGAAGCGTTGTTATATGCAAATACTCTTATGTAAATTGTTGTATTTGAAAGCCCTGTAAGTTCTAATTTAGATTCTAAGCTATTTGGATAGTCAACATCATCATTACAATTAAGTAAAGTTAAATTACCACAAGTACCTGTGTAAACGGCAACAACAGGATCAATTACTGAGCTTAATGTTTCAATTATAATATTTCCTGATTGAGGAACTTGTGCTGTAAACCAAACATCGCTACCATTATAATTTCCACAATTGGGGTTTGGTAGTTCTCCAGAACTCGTGGCTCCTACATTAGTTCCTGTTACTATATTTTCACTATTATTACTACCAACAGTTAATGTTTCAGAATCATTACAACCTCCATTTGTTACAGAAGAACTTAATAACTTTACATTATCAAAACCACCTATATCATTACCATTATTATTTTTTGCATATAAAATTAAACTCACGTTGGTAACTGAGCTAGGAACATTCACAGATTCAGTTCTCCAGCCATTGGTATTGTCACTATTATTGTTTACACCATTAACTACAATTACTTCGCCCTGACTTATATTATCATAAAAAAGCTCATATTTTAAATCTTCATTATTATCAAAGCCAAAAGCAAAATAATCAAACGAAAAAACAACATTTTGAGATGCAGATACATTTACATTAGGAAAAGTAATTGTTTCAAAACTATTACCTCCACAGCTTCCATTTAAATCGCGTATTCCCCAAAATCGACTACCATCATTGGCAGTTAGTCCTCTTATATTGGTCGAATAATCCCATATATCGTTACCAACGGTACAGGGTGGTGTAGAAAAGTTTAAAGGCGTCCAAGTATCACCAGAAGTTTCAAAACTTTGTTTGGCGATAATTGTTTGGGAGAATAGAATATATACACTTCCCCAACATAATATTATTACTAATATTATCCTTCTCATTTTAGACATTTAATTCTTTCTTACATGGGGATATATGTAAGTCTATAAGGTAAAATTACACTTCATTAACGCTAGAATAAACATTTAAGTATATATTATTAACAATTTAATCGAAAAGAATTCCCCGCATGCTTGCATCGAGGTATCCGTTGAAATTGTCATTCCCGTGAAAACGGGAATC
>NZ_JBWQOJ010000058.1:0-11482 GCF_056591795.1 Maritimimonas sp. 2210JD6-3
CTATTAAATGTACAAATTCATGTATAGTAGTATTATTTTTATCTATTGCATTCTCAAATCCTTGGTAGAGTGCTTTTTTCGATAAAATCATATGTTTTTCAAATTGCCCAGATCCTACAAGCCCTAAAATTATTTTTGATTTAGCATCTTTTTTAAATTCAAGTTCCTTATTAAAAGAATCAGGATACAATAATATACTACTTAAATTGGTATAGTGCCATTGCTTAAAACCAAAAACAGGAATCACTGCGCTGGCGGCTATTAATAATCTATCTAAATCTTGTACTTCTAATTCTACACCATCAATATAAACCTCACTTAAAAAATGCATCATTCGTTTTTGAAATTCTTGCTGTTTTTCAGGAGGTAGTTCCTTATAAAAATGAACATATTGTAATAATAATGCATGCCAATTTTTTGGAAAAGGCTTTGCCTTCTTTCTTCTATTAATATAGAGCGAATAGACAATAAATAGAATTAAAAGTATAAAAATTATAGTTACAAGCATACGCAATTTAAAAATACAGCTAGTACTGTTTTAACAGTTTATAAGAACTGCAAACAAGTTCAGAAATCAGAAATTTAAACCTTCAGAAATAGAATTACCCAAATCTTTGGTTTGGTTTATTTTAATTTTATAAGCAAAAATAAGTATAACCAGCTAGTACATAAATATATAACTTAATAATAAAATTATGGAAGCAAATAATACTAAAATTCAAACAAAAAATAAGTTCGTTTGGTTTTATGCTATCGCAATAGCATTAACCATAATATTTTTCTCGGCAGTTTTGCATTTTCTAAAAATTTATGAAAGTGCAGCATTTAGATTGGTTTTTGTACCCATTTTATTAATTGGTTATATACTAATGGTAAAAAAATATACCAAGCAGTATCCAGAAACTACATTTACCCAAGCCTTTATACTTTGTGCAAAAACTGGTGTACGCATTATATGGATATTAATACCTGTAATAGCTATTTATTTGTCATTGAATAAGGCTGAAGTTTCTGTTATTCAATTGCATGAGACTTATGGTAGTGACATTAGCATTATTGAGATGTTAGTATTTACCACAATAGAGATTGTAGCAGGAACCGTTATTTCAGGTTTATGTGCAGCGTTTATCGCAAATAAATAATCATCTTTAAAATAGAGTTTTAGCCCTAGTGTACAGTGTTTTAATTTCATTTCCGAATAAAAACTGCACACAACAAAGAAGTCCTATAAAATTAATTGCTTGGTTCTAGCCTATTTACGAAAGTCCTCGCGGACTTTCTATCTGTGATTTAATTGCCAAATTAGGTGCTTAAATACGCAACTAATCTTATACAAACCAATTATTATTATCGTTATGATTACCAGATATAGGTTTACTAATTATCAAGGGCTCTTGCTCAAGCAATGCTTTTGACGGGTAGCTGAGTCATTAAATACCTGTCTTTAGCTTGTAGTTGCAATTAATACTTCAAAAATCAGTCTGCTAAAAAATATCGTTCCGAATGAAACAATATTGTAACTAATTAGTTACATTTGTAACGTGAGAGTAATCGATATTACAGAAGAGTGTTTAGAATTTATCGACAAACAGAACGAAAAAGTTTCCCTGAAATTTTTCCAACTCATTGAAGTTATTGGCGAAATCAAAGTTGTGAATTCAAACTTTCTGAAAAAACTGCAATCTACACAATTTTATGAAATGCGGATTAAAGCAGGAAATGAATATCGAATTGTAATATTTGCTATCAACCATCTGAATTTTGCCGAATGCACAAAAGCCGTTTGTTTGTGTGGGTTTCAGAAAAAAGGAACTAAAGACTATAAAAAGGCTATCAAACAAGCCGAAAAAATATTAGAGGATTATCTAAAAGAAAATTAATTATGGGAAAATCAATAAACGCAAAAGAACTGATTGCCAAGCGTTACGGAAAAGAAGGCTCAAAGGAGCGTGAAGAATTTAGAGAAGGTGCTTTTTCCTATTATTTTGGAGAAATAATAAAGAATCGCAGAAAAGAATTGCATATGACTCAAGAAAATCTCGCTCAAAAGATTGGAAAGAAAAGACCATACATTTCGCGAATTGAAAATGGAGAAGATATTCAATTATCGAATTTTGCCCTACTTGCGAATGCTTTGGGACTGTCAATTCAATTAACAGCGGAATAGTACTAATGGCAACAATGTATCCTAAAAAATAGCGCAAGTCTTTGCTAACACTAAGGTTTGGGCATTTTTGGAAAGTCGCCAAATTTTTAAATTTGGCTTGTGTTTATCCGAAAAGTTATTGCTTATTTACTGCGCTAATTTTCATATACGAGAACGAGTACTGCATTACAATCTCAACCAACGGAACTGTTGGTGGAAAACCTCGTTTTAACTTCGGAATTAATGTGACTATTTCCTTTTCCATTGTATCTTTGTCTAGTGATTTGCATATAATGAATTGATTTTTAATTTTTTATGCACCTAAATACAAATATCGATAACCCATTTATTTTTTATCAAAAAAGTCTAAATCACTTCTATCAGAAAAAATGAAAATACCATTAAACGAATTTGAGCAACTTATTGACGAAAAAATCTTAAAAAGAGGATTTTCTTATTTTAAAAACGATGCAATAATCGATTTTTTAGAAATTTCAAGTGGAGAGTACGAAGCAACTGTTTTGGGAACTGAAAAATATACCGTTCAATTAGAAATTAAAAACAATATAATACTAAAACATAATTGCGATTGCCCGTATGATATGGGCCCTATTTGCAAACACATAGTTGCGATAATTTTTTATTTACAACAAGATAAATTAGAATTAATTTCACCCAATTTACCTAAACCTAAACCTAAACCTAAACCTAAAAAGAAAAGCACTAAATCGATTTCGCAACAAATAAAAGAATTGCTAAAAACAATTTCTCACCAAGAATTAATAGAATTTGTACTAGAGAATAGTAAAAAAGATAAGAAATTTAGAAATTACTTTTTAGCATCATTTGGGCATTTAAGTCAAAATCAATCTAAAGAATTTTATCAAAAACAAATTCATTCCATTTTACAATCAGCAACAGGAAGAGACGGTTGGATTGGTTGGTCGGATATGAAATATGTAGTAAACACAACCGAACCATTTTTAGAAAATGCAAAAAAGTATTTAGTCACTAATAATTTTGAAAAAGTATTTTTTATTAGCACAGTTTTATTAGAAGAAATGACAGAAGCTTTTCAATATGCAGATGATAGCAATGGTGATTTAGGTTATTTTGTAGAATCTGCAATGGAATTACTCTCAGAATTGGTTCAGAAAAAACTTCCTAAAGCATTGAAAAAAGAAATATTTAATTATTGTATTTCTTCTTTTAATAAAAAACTTTTTTCTGGTTGGGGTTGGCATTTAGGAATACTTCATCTTGCTTGCGAATTAATTGAAAAAGAAAGTGATGTTGATATTATTATTAATTGTTTGAATACTATTAATGGAAAGTATGAACAAGAGCAAGCACAATTATTTATGCTAGATTTATTAAGACGTTTTAAAAGTGAAAAAGAAGTTGAAAAATACATCAATAAACACATTTCAAATTCATCTATAAGAACAAAAGAAATAGAAAAAGCATTTAAAAACAAAGATTTTGAAAGCGTAATTAAACTTTCAGAAGATGGAATTAAGTGCGACAAAAAAGATGAACCTGGGTTAGTTAAAAAATGGTATAATTGGCTATTAAAAGTTGCCCAAACAAAAAAAGATACTTCTAAAATTATTGAATATGCAAGGTTTTTATTCATTAATAATTTTCATCCTGAACAGGATTATTATCAAATTCTTAAAGATAATATTGAAGATGAAAAATGGCATTTATTTTTAGAAAAAATAATTAAAGAAATTACGCCTAAAGGAGCATGGACTTACACAGCATTAGTACGAAATATTTACATAAAAGAACAATGGTGGGATAGATTATTTTTAATGCTGAAACAAAACCTTTCTTTGGAAAATATTCAGACGAATGAAGCATATTTAGCGAACGACTATTCATCTGAATTAATTGAATTATATTGTGAAAGAATTGCGAATTATGTAGAAATATATATAGGAAGAAATCATTACAAAACCGCTTGCAGATATTTACTCAGAATGAAAAAACTTGGAGGAAATGAACAGGTAAACAGGTTGGTAGAGTTCTTTAGAAAGCAATATCCACAACGTAGAGCACTAATGGACGAATTAAATAAGAATTTTAACTAAGGATAAAAGGTTTAAAATGAAATAGAATAACTGTGAACACCATCGCAAAATAACTGTGATATAAAACAGCATGAATTTTAAAAATTACGCTATACTATATAATAAATTAAAAATAGAGACAGTATCCAAAATTTTGTGTAAGCAGAATTTCAGCGGGTTTAACTTTTTTAAAGTTGAACCCTTTTTTCAAATATATTTAAAAATTGATTTTATACCAGTTCTGATGCTATTTAAGTTACTTTGCTAAATAGATTCAAATTAAATGTGTATATAGAAAGTTACCCACATAATCTTCTAAAATTTTGTTCAGCTTTGCGTTATAAATTAAATATAACGGATATACAAATTTGGTACTATTACTTTTCACCAGGATGGTATTTTGATTCCGCCCTTTTTTCAACATCTTCTCTGTAATAGGCAACATCTTTAAACTGTACATCGGCATAACGTTGTGCTTGATCATTAAAATGTGGTGAATTTGGATTGCTACTCTGCCCGCCAGCTAACATAGATTTTGCTTTTAGGGTATCACCAAACTCAACAACGGCTACAAAACTATTGCCCGACACACCGTATTGACGTTTTGTGTTTTTACCAAAACGGGTTCCATAAGATGCTAAAGCTCCCCAACGCCCTGAAGCCATACCAACAGGAATACTAGGTTTTGCATCATCAAATTCTTGAAAAATTTTACCGTCATTTCGTTGATATCTGTTAAATTCTCCCCATGGTGTTTGCCAAGTACCAAAATCTTTTTTTAAATTCTTCAAAGCTGTTTGAAATATCTCTAAGCGTTCTTTTGGTGAAGCAGTTTTACTCATATATTCAAATGCGCCTAATAAAGACATACGTTTATTACCTGATTGGGAAGGAATTTTACCTGATTTAAAATAAGCATTTAAATAAAATTGCGCTAAAGTCATTTCTACCGAATTTTTAGCCACTCTAAAATCCCAGTTTTTTAATAATTTAATAGCATCTTTAGTTTCTTGAGTTTTAATTGGTGCGTTTTGTGCAGCGTTTAACAAACCACTAATCAATACTTCTGCTCCTGGTAAATAGCTATCGTATGCTAGCTCAATTAACGAGTCGAGGGTTAAGCTATCTGCTTTTTTTAATAAGGCTATAGCATGTATGCCTCTGTAATTTTCTGGAAACGAATGCATATACGCTGGATAATCTTCTACTTTAGGGCTATTTTCGGCAGCACTTGTAAATGGTGTAGAATTACAGTTTTGAATCCATCCGTTTGGCGGATTTAAAACCAAAATATTTTCTTTTAAAGAATGTAAACCGTTCCAATCTGTTTCAGGATTACTGCCATCTACTGGTTTAGTGTAATCAAATTTTTCATTCCGTTTTGGAATAAAATTACCATGGTAATATGCAATAGTTCCGTCAGCATCAGCATACACGGTATTGTTTGATGAGTTGGTGCGTATATCCATCATGTCATAAAATTCATTATGGTTAGATTTTTTGGTTCTGGTAAACGATTGCTCTAATGCTTTTATAGGGCTCCACATTAATGCTGTTGCAATCCATTTATCATCATTAGCATGCGTAATTGGCCCATGATGTGTACGATACATCATAAAGGTTTTAGGTTTTAATGTGTCTAGACTTTTGTAGTTTAAAGTTACTTCTAGAGAATCTACAGGACGCAATTCTTTACCATATTTATAGAAAGTTTTGCCATCTTTTTTTACAATTGTTTCTTCAAATTCGTCAATAATATCGGTACCTGTTGAGGTGTGCATCCAGCCTGTTTTTTCATTAAATCCTTGATATACAAAAAACTGCCCCCAAGTTACTGCTCCGTACGCATTTAAGCCTTCTTCGCTCACCACATGAACTTCTCCTCTAAAAAAGAAGGAAGTATGAGGGTTAATAAGCAACATGGCATTGCCAGATCTTGTTTTAGTACCAGAAATGGCAAAACCGTTTGAGCCTCTAGGTTCGTTATCTTTTAATCTTATTAAACCGTTATTTGCTGCCACTTTGTTATCTGGTTCACCATAAAACTTTTTAATTTTTCTAGTAGCAACTCTTTCTATATCTCCACCAATTGAACCTTCGCTAAAATACATAGGCATCCATGGTTCAAAATGTGTTAATAATTTTGGTTTTACTTCTGGGTGGGTTTTTAGATAGTAATTAATGCCATCTGCATAGGCAATGCATAACTCTTGTAGCCATTTTGGGCTGTTGTTGTAATATTCAATAGCCTCTTCTTTAGTCATATACAATCGTGCTCTTAAATCGCTGTATAAATAGGCTTCACCTTCTACTTCTGCCAGTCTGCCAATTGCCCAAATATAATTTCGTTCTACACGATTAAAATCGTCTTCGCACTGTGCATACAGTAATCCAAAAACGGCATCTGCATCGGTTTTTCCGTAAATATGAGGCACACCAAAATCATCTCTTATTATTTCTACATTTTTTGCACGTTGTTGCCAACGTTGTTCTTTGTTAGTAGTTTTTGGTTCTTTGTTACTGGTTTTTTGCTCATGTTTACAACTAGTAAGCGCAATGATAAAAAAGAATAAGAGGAAACGATTCATAATTAGTTAGTAATTGAGTGATTATTTTTTGAAATTAACAGTGTTTGAGATACAATAATAGTTGTTTATCGTGTAAGTTAACGCTAATTTTTTTAAATATTTAGCTTCATGAGATGCGCTATTTGGTATGAATTTTAAACCATGCTATAATTTTATCGAACGAGTCGAATTTTGAGTGTGGTAAGAAATGGTTTTTTCCTTCCGTAGTCCTGCTATGCAAATCTAAAAATGCTTCAAATGACCAAAAAGATAGCTGATTTTAGCTCACTACTCTTTTAGAGGCTATTCAAATAAGATGTTCTCGCTTCAATCAAAAAAGTTCAAATCGCTTTACTGTAACAATTTTAAAAAAGAGTAATCTTTATAAGAAAACAAAAACAATGAAAACTGTTCTTGCCATTCTTTTAATTTTTGTAACTCTACAAAGCTTTTCTCAAACTAAAACAGATTATTTAAAGAAAAATAGATTCGATTTAACTTCATCCGAATTCAACTTTCCGCAGAGTGATGTTAAAATAATTGGGTTTGGTGCTTATCACGGAAGTGCAAAAACTGAAAAGGCTGAATATACCTTACTTAAATCTCTTACGAAAGGCGGAACAATAAAATATTATTTGCCAGAAACGGATTTTAGCATTGGACATTATTTTAACCAATATTTAAAAACAGGTGACACCATTTTATTAAAAGATTTAGTTTACAATTATGGAGCTAGAGTGCCACAAGAAAAAAGTATCGAGATATATGAGAAATGGAAGAAAATAAAAAAACTCAATAATAAACTTCAAAAAAAGAACAAAATAACCGTTGTTGGGATTGACCTTTTAGTAACATACAAATACACTTCTAAACACCTATTGAAATTAATTGACTACAAACAAACCCAAAATAAATATTTGCAAGAAATAGTAAATATGGTAAAGTTAGATACAACTGACTTTTCACCAAACTATAACAGCTATTCTAAAAAAGTTTTAAGAAATTTTGTTGAGGAATATGAAAGGCAACCAGCAGAATTTGAAAAGAATATAAATAACAAATTCGTTTTTGACCACATAATACAAAACCTAAAACATACATTTAAGAATTTTGATAATTCATCTAAAAGAGAAAGGATACTATATCATAATTATATCCATTTAAGCAAGTTATATAATTTTGAACAGCAACCACAATTTGTACGATTTGGGTTCTTTCATATAGAGAAACAGAGAGAAGGAAACAATCCATCTTTTTTTACAAGATTAATAGAAAACAATATTTATCAACGTGAAAAAATCATTTCCGTAATTGGCTATCTAACAGACAGTCGAGTACTTTGGGATATTGTTTTTGATGACAACAAAAAGTACAAGACCTATACAACCGAAGGCGGCTTCGGAATTGGCGACTATGACAAAGAATATTTTCTTGGAATTGAGAATTTAAAGAAAACAAAAATATCAGATATTACCCTTTTCCGACTAAATAAAAAAAACACACCATATTCAGACGGAATACCTGATTTAATGGAAATTGTGATGGAAAATAACAAATCCAATAGAGAACAAGTGAAAGGAAAATCTACAACGGAATTTTTAGATTACGCAATTTTGATTTCTAATTCAAAGGCAAGTATCCCAATTCAAGAGATGGATTAAAAACCTTCAAATGAGTAATGAATTGGAATTTACTAGTAAATGGGTAAATTTAACTAATAAGAATAGCAATAAAAAATCTACAATTCACTTAAATAAGGTTTTTATACTTTACTTTTTTACGTAGATTGATTTAGCATACTCAAAACCTCTTTGCCACCATTCAGTCATTTGTGCTTCATCAAAAATTAACGAGTTTGTAGTAAGTACCGTTGGGGTGTAATATATGTTTAAAGGGATACTTTTTTTTGAAGCTTCTAATTGCCCAATAAGAATATCGTCTCTTTCTATACGCTCTAGCATAAAAGCAAAAATATTGGTAAGTAAAGCAAAGGCGTTTTTACTAGGTAACCTATTAAAAGGGTTACTTTTTGTATGCAACACAATAGTATCTATAATTGTTGCGCCTCTTACAATAGCTTCTCGTATAGGCACCATAACACCCAAACCACCATCAGCATATTCACAGCCATTTTTTGTAAGTAAACTCATAAAAGGCACATAGTTACAAGATGCCCAAATCCAATCACAAAAATCTGTATAGGTACTATCTTTTAAACTTTTGTATTCTACTTCATTAGTTGAAATATTAGCTACAGTAATAATAATTTCTTTATGAGAAGCTTTAAGCGTATTAAAATCTTCTTGTGTTAAGCTGTCTTTTATAAGTTGTTTTAAGGCGTAGCTTTCACCAAACGTTTTACATCCTTTTATAAAACTTTTTATAGCATTAGTATGATTGATGCTTACTGTTTTCTGCCCAAAATAGTTTTTAATTTTTAACGGATTAGAACTAAAAATACTATTCTGGTTAACCGAAGTATATATCTTCTTGAGTTCCTTTATTTTCCCCAAAGCTAAATGCGATACCATTAGGCTGCCTGTAGAAGTGCCTAGAAATAAATCGTACTTATTCTTTTGTACTGTTATTAAATATTCTGCTACACCACCAGCAAAAGCACCTTTACTGCCTCCTCCAGAAATTACTAGCGCTCTCATATTTTTAGGCTTTTAAAGAGTAATAATTGGTTTAACATCTTATTTTACAGGTAATACCAATAACGGAACTGCCACATGCATGGCTATATAAGACAGTTTTTCCTTGAATAATAATTGTTCTAAAAGAGAGTGCTTTCTATGCGTCATAGCCAATAAACCTATATTGTTTTTTTCAACATAGTTGGCAATGGTATGTGCAATATTAACGGCAGGAACTTCAATAAAATCGTGTTTAATAGATTTAAAATAGCTATTAATAACGGCTTTATTTTGTTCTTGTAAAATAGATAATTCTTTTTCTTGAGAGATGTGAAACGTATGTAAAGTTGCCTCGTTTAAGGCAACAATTTCTGTTAAGGTACGTAAATGACTTTTGGTATAAAAATGTTTATAATCTGTTGGAAACAAAATAGTATCTATATACTTAAAACTAAATGTTTCTGGGATAACCAAAGTTGGAGCTTTTACTTTTCGCATCATGTACAGCGTATTACTGCCAAAAAGTACTTTACTTGCAGCTGTATTACCTTTAGCCCCAACAATTACTAAATCTATATGTTGGTGTTTTTCAATAATGGAATTAATCTCATCTGTAAGAATATTAAAGGCAGAAAGTGTTTTAAAATGATGCTGCGCATTTGAATAGTGCTTTTCTATACGCTCAACCAATGCTTTTAATTTGTTTTGAGACTGTTGATAAACTGTATCTTCTTCAGTTTGTAGTGTTTCTACATCAATTAAACGGGCTGCATGGTTAAAGTCGTACGCGTAGGCCGTAGGTGTATAGGTGTTTAAGATGTAAAAAGTACATTTTTCTTGTTCAAATAGATGCATTGCATACTGTACTGCATGCCATGCATTTTCTGAAAAATCGGTAGGAATAAGAATATGTTTCATGATGTTTTATTTTTCTAAAGTTGGAAATATACCCTTTGGAACGCAATGCAAACCTGTATGTTTTAAAGCGTTTTCTATATCTTTTACAGACACTAATTTTGTAGTATGCACAATAAACTCTCTCGGAAACACTTCTTTAATAGGCACTACATCCTTTACACCATCTACTTTTTCTATAAAATTTTTTATTTTTTCCATTTGTTCATCGCTAGAAGCATTAGTGCCAAATATTCTTCCGTGATCGCTTGGAATTATGTTTTCTGTTAATAAACTCATGATATTAAAATTTTTAAATTTATAGTGTAAAATTACAATCGAATATTATTATAAAGAGTGTCATTGATGCTATCAATGTTTAGAAATCTGAAATTTATACATCTATACCAACATTTATAGTTTGGTAATGATAAAACTAAACAGGGTATGATGTATGGTAGCTTTTTCTAAAATCGCATTTTTATAGATAAATGTGCTGCCAGTAGTTTTCCCATCATGTAAAAGCTCATAGGTATGTTCGCTAATTTGATTAAAAATAAGATTATGGCCATCAATTTCAGAAAACATTTTGGTATGCGTCTTGGGCTCGTATAAATATAGCATGGCACCACTGTAAGGTATAGTTCCAGTATAAGTTGAAGTGAGTTTGTCTTTTATAATCTTATACGTATTGTCTTCAATATTTTTTATGGTAATAGAAGCATGTAATTTATCATTCACAAAGGTTTTTAAACTACTATGATGTAAATGCTGTTTGTAATAAACACTTTGTAGATGATAGTTAAGATGAATTTTAATCAATAATTTAAAATTTACCGAGCTGCTAATGTTAATGGTTGTAGAATCATTATTTTTTGTTTGCTCTACGTTCAATGTTCCTAATGTGTGATTCTTGTGTGCAATTTTGTAGGTTACACTTTGTCCCTGCATAGACAACCAAAACACCAAAAGAAATACTATAGTAACAACGTTTTTTAAAATCATTTTAGTTAAGTATAAGACAAGTGACGATACTATTTATATGTTTTGAAAAACTAATCTCAATATATATCTTTTAAGCACTATAAGTTTTTTTAAAATACACAATAATAAAATTAACAGAATTATTATGTACATTACTTCTAAGTTTAATCTGTTATCATT
>NZ_JBWQOJ010000059.1:0-9092 GCF_056591795.1 Maritimimonas sp. 2210JD6-3
GTAAACCGAACTTAAAAATGAAATATAAAACAGTTATAATAATGGGACTTTTCTCTTTACTTTTTTCTTGTAAGACTTACACTATTCCAGTAGAAAGTTTCCGTGAACAGATGATAAAATCTGGAAACGAAAAAATGCGTGATGTTGAAATTAATAATCCGACTTCATACTCGAATTTGAAATACCAAGCGAATAGTGTAAAATCTATAGTTGTAGTTGACAAGAACGGAAATAATGTGAAAATTGAAAATTCACCGAAACTGGAAATGCGGATAACGAGAAAAAACGGAAAAAAATATATCCTTCTTTTCGATACTGTAATAGTAGAAAATGATACTCTGAAAGGTGCTCGCTCAAGAATTATTCAAAATTTGAGAAGAGAAATACCTTTAAACGATATTGAAAAAATTGAAATACAAGACAGCGGAAAAGTATATAAATATCAATAACTGAAATAAAACACTATTGGCAACAACGTATATAATTTATTGCTAGTTCTAGCCTACTTACGAAAATCCTCGCGGATTTTCTATTCGGTTTGTATTTGCTAACTTTAGTGCGTTAAACAACGCAACTAATCTTATACAAACACGTTACCAACAAGCTAAAAAAAATCGAATTAATTACCAAATCGGTAACTTTTTTATTATATTTGCGTCAAACAATTATAATGTGAGAGTAATCGCAAAACGAACTTTACGAGATTTTTGGGAAAAACACGCTGATTGTGAAGAACAATTAAAATCGTGGTATAGAGAAACTGAAAAATCCGAATGGAACAATATTAACGAATTAAAAAATGAATATCCAAGTGCTAGTATTTTAAAAGACAATCGAATTGTTTACAATATAAAAGGTAATAATTATCGTTTGATTGTAAAATTTAATTTTGAATACGGAATATGCTGGATAAGATTTATCGGAACTCACGCTGAATATGATAAAATTGACGCAAATAATATCTAATCATGAAAATATTACCAATTAGAAACGAAAAAGACTATCAAAACGCACTCAACAGACTTGAGGAAATTTTTGATGCAAAAAAAGGAACGGAAGATGGAGACGAATTGGAAATCCTGTCAATTTTGATTGATAGATATGAAAATGAACAATTCCCAATCGGAATGCCTGACCCAATCGAAGCAATTAAATTCCGAATGGAACAAATGGGAATGAAACAAAAGGATTTAGCAGAAGTTGTTGGATTTAAAAGCAGAGTTAGCGAAATTTTGAATAAAAAAAGAAAACTAACTCTAGATATGATTAGAAAACTCAACACTACTCTACATATTCCTACTGAAGTTTTAATTCAAGATTATTAATTGAAAAAAGCCAGTTGGCAACAACGTATAAAATTAATTGCTTGGCACGAGCCTGCTTACGAAAATCCTCGCTGACAAACACGCAACTATTCTTATACGAGACCGTTAGACATGCTGAAAAATAAGATAAAAGTTTATTATGGAAGTTAATATGGCATATTATCGTAAAAAAGACTGGAAAAAATTCCTGAAAATAATTGACGACAGGGATAGTATGCATGACTTTTGGGAAGATTGGCACAAATCCTATTTAGAAGCAAAACGCAACTTAACTTCAAAAGGTTTAATCGTTAATGATTATGTTGTTGATTTGAATAAGTTAAAAACATACTGTAAAATTAGAGGCTTAAAAATTGACGGAAAAGCTCGATCACAATTCGTATCTGATATAAAATGAACAAAGAACAAATATCTAAGGTAAAAACTTTATTAACAGAATGGAACCCACTTGGAGATATGTCTACTCAAATAAGTGATTTAAATAATTATGAAACTGAAGCGACTGATATTCTGTGGCATGTAAAAGAGAAAAGCACGTCCGATCAGATAAGTAAATTGATATATTCTGTATTAAATCAAGCTTTTGGAATTCATGTAGATCCAGTAAAATGCAAAATTATTGCTAAAAAAATCTATGCAATGCTTAATAAAAAATAAAAACACGAAAGCACAACACGGTGTCTTATGAAAAGCACTAGCCCAGTTCTTCAAAGTTACTATTTATTTTTTAATTATCTCATATTGATAGTTTTGGGGTGTTGAATTGTTGATAATTCCGATAGGATTATCAATACTTCAACACCTTATATAACTTGCTCCGCATCCTATTTGTGATATCACGCCTTAGCGGGATTCACCAGCATCTGTATGATTATAAGTTATAATAAGCCTAGCCACTTGCTATAAAAATGTGATACTAAATCTAGTTCACCCACGTTGTTTTGTGATATAGGCTTTGAATACTTCTCTGTGAGCTTTGTTATTGGTTTATATTTTATTCTATTCTATAACTCCTATTTCATAAGGTGTCTCTGTTTTTATAACAGCTAAAGTTCTACTAAGCAACTTTCTTGCTACTTTAATCGAAAAGAATTCCTCGACGCTCTGCGTCGGGGTTTCCGTTGAAATTGTCATTCCCGTGAAAACGGGAATCTAAATAATAAAATTTCGGTTTTTGGTCTGATAAGACCAAAATGAAACGAGCGAAATACCCCTATGGCTCTGCCTTGGGGATAGTTCGTTTCAAGAAATTTTTTATTCTTTCCCTGATGTTTACGATAATACGACTGCATTACAGGGTCTGTACGTATAGCTTGCCATGAGGCCTCTATAAAATAGGAGCGTATCAAACGATGTGCTCTTGGGGTGATGCCCATGGTCTTACTATTAGCTCCACTCTGATAAACTCCTGGTGCCAATCCTACATAGCCTGATAAATGTTTTAGGTTATTAAACCGTCGCAAATCTCCCAATTCACTTAATATCCCACAGGCCACTATACCGCCTATTCCTGGGATACTCCGAAGTAAATAATAATCCTTCTTAAAATGCTTTCGACAATAAGCTCTTAACTCATTACTTACCAAACGTAAATCTGAATCTACAAATCGAAAATAACGCAGACGACTCTCTAAGCTTGACTTGGCTATAGGATACTGGAACTCAATAGCATCTAACCAATTACGGAAATTATGACTCCAATGGTCATTATCATACTGCTCTGGTATCTTGATACCGAAATACAACAATTGCATCTTGATATAGCTCTTAATACGCCTAAAGTCCTTAACCAAATCATTTCGCCTTCTAAACAAACTACGTAAGGCTTCTCGATGCATGTCGGGAACATGAATACTGGTTAATCGACCATCTTTTAACTCTCTACTTATCAACTGTGCATCAATACGGTCGGTCTTGGTGTAACGTTCCTTGCCTCTGCGATGAATATCCGATGGATTTACAACCAATGATTCCCATCCCTAATTCTCGAAACTGCGATGGGCATAATAACCGCAACAACCAGCTTCATAAGCTACACTGACTTCATGATTTCTAAAATGTTTATCTACATATACCTTTAATTGCTCTGGCTCAGGTGGCATACTAAAAGACTTACCTGAAAACAAGTCCGTAGAGCAATGAACTTTCCAACTTCGCTTGTGTATGTCAATTCCTATATATAACTTTGGTAAGGCAGTAATTTGAGTTTCCATATCTTAACGATTTTTAATGATCTTTAAAGATACTCGACTTACTGCTTTTTCATCGATGCTATAAAACATAGCTAATAAGTGCTAAATCGAGAGGTTTGTGCTTATTTATAAAGACCGCCAAATTTTTAAATTTGGCTTTTAAAATAGAAAAGATAAAAACAAAACATAAAAATTCGGCTCTGTGTTTATCCGAAAAGTAATACCTTTTTACACGCTACGTTTCATACACAAGACCGTTACCTGTAATGCAGAAAATTGTGCAAACCATTGAACATATTGCTAAAAAATCCAGCCGCACAAACAGCACATTTATTTTTTGCCAAACGCTTCTTCCATTGCTCTAAAAAATAAAAGAGCTGTTTTCTAGCCTTTGCGCTCAAAAAAACACCACTACATTTTACAAAATATAGGATATAAATGTATATTTGTGATTATAAAATAACGAATATCTGAAATAATGGATAATTCTGAACTGAAAAAAGACCGTTTTAAGCGAGTAGCTTCCCGAAGAGTTGAAAATATTCTTAAAGGAATTCGCAGTTTATCAAAATGTTCAAATGAGAACAATTATGAATATGACGAGGAAGATTTGAACAAAATGGTAAAAGCAATTAAACAAGAATTAAAAACAATGGAAACATTGTACAAAAAGAATTTAAAAAACAACACAGACTCGTTTAACTTTTAAAAAATATGGAGCAATTATTTAAAGACCTGCTAGTAGCTCATAAAGCAGAAGAAGTAAGAAAAATTCTCATCAAAATTGGTAAGTCCAAAATGAGATGGGACCCAGTTGGTAATAGAAAAAACAATCTAGCAACCATTAATATAGGTACAGACCCAGCTTCAGGAGTTACCGAGCGAATTACAAATGCAATTGATGCTGTATTAGAAAAAGAATGGAAAATAAAAGAAGAACCAAATGATATAAAAAGTCCGAGAAAAGCAGCAGAAATTTGGTATGGCATTCCTGATGGTAGAATCGCTAAAATAGAAGACGCTCTAGATAACAGAATCAAAGACATTTCAGATAAAATTCAAGTAACATTATTTGATTCAGGAAAAGACACAAAACCAACCGTAGAAATCAGAGATAAAGGTATAGGACTTGAACCAGAACAATTTTCAGAAACAATTTTAGACCTAAACGGTAATAATAAAATTGGTAAACTTCATTTAATGGGTGCTTATGGTCAAGGTGGTTCAACAGCTTTGTCTTATAACAATCTTACTATTATTATCTCAAAGCCTTTCTTCACAGACCAGAGAAAGAAGAAAATCGAAATTGATGATAAAGTTTTTGAACCTGGAACACTAGTTCGTCATATAATGATGGACATAGTAAAATACAAAGGAGTCCTAACTACACAGACAAATTCATTGTGGTATTTAGCTCACAATTATTTATTTGACCCAATTATTCCTTTTACAATTTCTGATAGAAGAAAAGAAAAAACTGTCAACCGAACAGTTACTGGTAATAATCGATTGTTAACTAATAATCCAAATTTAGATTATTACAATGAAGTATCGCTGACCTTTAAAGATGGTTCTTTAAAAATCTATTATTGGGTATTAAATACAACTGGAGAAAATCCAAAAAATAGAATTACTGGATACGCAAGCGTTTCAAACCCTATAATCATCTGTTTTAATGGTCAAAAGCAAGGAACATTAGGCAATGAAATTATCAAAAACGATTTAAAACTTCCATTTTTAGACCGTTACATTATTGTTCAAATTGAGGCTGATAATATGGACAATGATTCTAAAAGACAGCTTTTTAGTAGCACAAGAGAATCGTTAAGGGACACTTCAATACTAGCAGACCTAAAAAAACTAACTATTGACACCTTAAAAGAAGATGACAATCTTGTAAGACTAGATAATAAGAGAAGACAACGTTACTTTACCAAAGATGACACACAAGTTTTAGATAGTTTAAAGAAAAGGCTTGCTAGAAGAATTAATTCTTTTCTAAGTAGTTCTGGTAAAGGAACTTCCGTTACTACTTCTACTCTAGGCGAAACTTCAAAATCTGAAAAACTTCCAGAGATTACAATTGAAGACCCACCAACATTTTTTGAAATAGTTACGAAATCACCAAAAGAAGTAAATCCGAATAAAACATTCTCTATCAAATTCAAAACTGATGCACATCCCAATTATTTTGCTAAAGTAGAGACTTTTGCAGCTTTTATCGAACCACAATCATTTGGCGTTTTCACAGGAAATGCGAGAGTGACTAATGGTTATGGAATTGCATTTTTTAAGGCAAATGAAGATTTAGAAATAGGAGAAAAAGGAGAAATTTCATTAGAACTAAGACCACCAAGATTAAAATCTATCTCTGCATCAATTGATTTGATTGCAGTTGAAAGTCCTGAAAATTCCAATACTGATGGAAGTGGAAAAAATAAATCGCCAAATATCGAAGTAACATTTGTTGATAGAAATAGTGCTATTTATCAAGACAATAATTGGGATGAAACAAATGTTGGCGAAGTTGCAAATTCTCAAGATGGTGTTTTCATTTCAATTTCAGAGGAAAATAAAAACTTGACAAAACTTGTAGCCAAAGCTCAACGACAAAATGACCAAGCTGTCCAAAATATTAAAAACAAATATTTAGAGCATATTTCATTTTACGCATTTATGCTTGACCAGAATAAACCTGAAAAATTTCTAACAGAAGAAGAAAACGAACTTTCAGATGGTGTATATCAAAAAATTAAGGAATCCGAATTAAGAAATGCTAGTGAAACCGTTTGTGGAATGATAAACGATTTCTTTGAGCTAATTGTTACGGAGAGTGTCGAATCAGAAACAGTTTAAGAGTGGTAGATAAAAAATTCATAACACCTTGGGCTAATAAAAGTGACTCAGACCCATTTCATTCTTTATGCTCTTATTTAGGAGCATTTCCGCCTTCTCTTGCGAATTATTTTATCAAATATTTTACCGATGAAAATGATTTAGTATTTGACCCATTTTCAGGCAGAGGAACTACAATTTTAGAAAGTCGGATATTAAACAGGAAATCTTTTGGTTCAGACCTAAACCCAATCGCTCTCGCTTTAAGCAAAGCAAAAAGCCACAACTTAAAACCTAAAGATATTCTAAAAAGAATTGATGAATTAGAAGAAGATTACGATTACGCATTATTCTTACCAGAGGCACAAGCGCAATCGGATGAAATCCATTTAATTTTTCATCCTAGAACTCTTGCAGAACTTTGTTATTTACGAGTAATGTTACTCGAATCTGATAATAAAATAGACCAGTTTTTGATAGGTGCCGTTTTGGGAATTATGCACGGAGGAGAAAGAAAAGATGGCAGTTCTGGTTATTTATCGATTAGTATGCCCAATACATTTAGTATGGCACCAGATTATGTTAGACGTTTTGTGCAAACAAAGGAACTTAACCGAGTTTATCGAAATGTTTTTGAAAATCTAAGAGAAAAAGTAGAAAGAGTTTTTAAAAAACATACTTCACCTAAAAAAGAATCATTCATATTAGAATGTGATGCAAAAGAAATAAGTCATTCTAAAGAGCTTAAAAAGTTTCAAGGAAAAGTTGACTTGCTTCTCACTTCGCCACCATATTTGGGTATTGTTAACTATGCTAAACAAAACTGGATACGTTCGTGGTTTTTAGAATCTGACCCAATAGAAATATCTGAAAAATTAGATGATGATTTAAACATTAATCAATGGGTTAAATTTTCAAAAACCACAGTTACCGAGTTTAAAAAAATGCTAAAACCAAATGGAACGGCAGTTTTTGTAATTGGAGATGTTGCTAAATCCGCGAATAGCGTTATTCCGTTAGCAAGAGAATTTGCAATGATGATTCGTGAAAACAAATTATTCAAGAATGTTTGGATTTTCTCTGATTATATTCAAGGTGTTGACAAAACGACAAGAATTTGGGGAGAAACAAAAGGAAAAGCAACTGCAACTGATAGAATAGTTATTTTATCCGACATAAATCCTTTTGAAAAAAATGAACGATTAAATGGTCAATCTATTTTGACGTACGAACTGATAAAAGAAAGCACACAACACTTTTTAGGAGACTTAATTGAAAATGAGTAATAAACCATCAAATAACAAATTTCATTCTCAGATTCTAAATCTTTTACAATCTGCAAGAAATACTGTAGTCCATTCAGTAAACCAAACTATGGTTCTAACCTACTTTGAAATTGGCAGAATGATAGTTGAGGAAGAACAAGAGGGCAAAGAGAGAGCTGATTATGGTAAGAAGATTTTAAAAAGCCTTTCAACTGTGCTTTCTAAAGAATTTGGCAAAGGCTTTTCTGTCGATAATTTGGAGAATATGCGCAAGTTCTACTTGGCTTATCAAAAATCCGAAACGCTGTCTCGGATTTCTTCGAAAGCAATTTCCGAAACAGCGTCACGGAAATCTGAAAATATGATATTGAGCTGGTCGCATTACTTAAAATTGATGCGTATTGATGATGAAAACGAACGTAGTTTTTATGAAATAGAATCCTTCAAAAATAATTGGAGTGTTAGAGAATTACAACGCCAGTTCGATTCAGCATTATACACAAGACTCGTATTAAGTAGAAACAAGGAAAAAGTAAAGGAACTATCGGAGAAGGGACTTATCCTAGAAAAACCAAAAGATGCTATAAAAGACCCATATATTCTTGAATTCATTGGACTTCCTGAACACGCTGAATATTCGGAGAGTGAATTGGAGCAAGAGATAATCGACAAATTAGAGCACTTCCTTTTGGAACTTGGAAATGGATTTACATTTGTTGCTAGACAAAAGAGAATTTCTTTTGACGACAAACATTTTAGGATTGATTTGGTTTTTTACAACCGATTTTTAAAATGTTTCGTGCTAATCGACTTGAAAATAGGTGAAATAAAGCATCAAGACCTTGGGCAAATGCAGATGTATGTGAATTACTATGACCGCGAAATAAGGCTTGAGGAAGAGAATAAGACAATCGGAATAGTATTATGTAGAGATAAGAGCGAATCCGTTGTGGAATATACTTTGCCCGAAAATAACGAGCAGATTTTTGCAAGTAAGTATAAAACAGTATTACCAAGCAAAGAGGAACTGAAATCATTAATAGCTGAACGGAAAAGCCAACGCTAAAGCCATACACATTTCCAGTCGCGCCAGCCAATGCGCCACCAAAACTGTAAAAGAGTATGTCTTCTGCCAACGCTAGCAAGTTTGCGGAAAAGCACTACAGGTAACAATGTATAAAAAAAATAGGGCAAAAAGTGCTTAATCGAAAGGTCTGTGTGTATTTGCCTAGTCGCCAAATTTTTAAATTTGGTATAATTAAAAAGAGAAAAGATAATTAACAAAATTTAAAAATTCGGCTTTAGCTTAATCCGAAAAGTAACGCATACAACCACCCTACTTTTCTTATACGAGACCGTTGTATTCCATTTTGACCCGTCCTGAATAAAGGCTACATAATTTTAAACATTATGTACAAAAACGACAAAGTAATTAGTCGCTCCTTAATTTCTAATTAGTTAATTGAATGTCAATG
>NZ_JBWQOJ010000060.1:0-8952 GCF_056591795.1 Maritimimonas sp. 2210JD6-3
AAATTTGTCTTAAATAACTGAAAATTAGAACACCCTGTATGATTCATTACGGACAGTCAAATTATTTTAACATCCATGCTACAATAATTAACAAAATCTTAAGATTGGATTATAGTACCTTGCCGAAGCTAAATGAAGGTGTGTGATGAGGCAATCTATAATCCCACAACATGTCTAAAAACCGATTAATTCTAAATTTTTTCTTTTCTTTTCTTTTCTTTCTACAAAATGCAGTTGCGCAAGATCAAGAAAGTACTATTGTGCCCAAACGTATTTATACCACACAACAAATTAAGGCAGAAAATGTACCTGTAATTGATGGAAAGCTAAATGATTCTGGTTGGAATTTGGTTGATTGGGGATCAGATTTTATTGAAAATGAACCTGATGAAAATACACCTCCTACATTTCAAACCAAATTCAAAATCTTATATGATACCAAAAATTTATATGTAGGTATTCGTTCTTTAGATAAAGCCCCAGATAGTATTATTAATCGCCTTTCTAGACGTGATGGTTTTGTGGGTGATCGTGTGAATATATTGATAGATAGTTATTTTGATAAACGTACGGCATTTGTGTTTACGGTTACAGCGGCAGGGGTAAGAGGCGATGAAATTGTTACAAATAATGGTGATGATATTGACGATAGCTGGAATCCTGTTTGGTATGCAAAAGCTAATATAGATGGCGAAGGATGGACGGCCGAGATGAAAATACCGTTAAGTCAATTACGTTTTGGTAAATCTCAAAATCAGATTTGGGGATTAAATGTAGTGCGAAGGCTATTTAGAACCAATGAAACATCACTTTGGCAACGCATACCAGCAGATGCGCCAGGTTTCGTAAGTGAAGCGGGTGAGTTGCATGGTTTAAAAGGATTGATACCGCAACGACAATTAGAAGTACAACCTTTTGTGGTTTTACAACAGGATTCTTATCCGAAAGAAATAGGAAATCCATTCCGAGATGGTAGTGATTTTACATTAAATGGTGGTCTAGATGCTAAAATAGGCGTTACAAATGATCTTACACTAGATCTTACTATAAACCCTGATTTTGGGCAAGTAGAAGCCGATCCCGCCGCCATTGCACTTGATGGATTTGAAGTGTTCTTTAGAGAACAACGTCCATTTTTCGTAGAGAATAAAAACATTTTTGATTTTCGTTTTGGAGGGAATAGCGATAATTTATTTTTCTCTAGGCGCATAGGTAGAACTCCACAAGGTTCTGTGACTACGGGTGCAAATAATTTTGTAGATAGACCAGTAAACACTACGATTTTAGGAGCGGCAAAGCTAAGCGGTAAAACTAGAAATGGTTGGTCTATAGGGGTTTTAGAAAGTGTTACTTCTAGAGAGGTGGCAGAAATCGCTGAGATAACAGAAACTACCGATCGGCGTAGAAAAGCGGTGATTGAACCATTAACAAACTATTTTGTAACAAGAATTCAAAAAGATTTTAATGAACAACAAACATTTTTGGGAGGAATTTTTACAGCTACAAATCGAGATTTAGGCACCCCTTTAAGCTATGAATATGTACCCAATATAAACGAATACTTTTATAACGGAACGAATCAACTTGTAGATCCATTCACTTTTGATGCAAGAGAAAATAACCTTAATTATATCCACGAGGCTGCTTATACTGGAGGACTAGATTTTAAACATCAATGGAAAGATAGAAAATATTATATAGAAGGTAATGTGGTGTTAAGTCATGTACAAGGAAGTAAAGAGGCTATAGAAAGAACACAATCTTCACTGACACATTTGTTTAATAGGGTAGATGCTGATCATGTTGAGGTCGATCCAGATAGAACATCGCTTAGTGGTACAGGTGGTAAAGTAGAGTTTGGTAAGCAAAGTACGGGTAATTGGCGGTATGGTATTGGTGCAAATTGGCGTTCACCAGAATTAGAACTAAATGATATTGGTTTTCTCCGTCAGGCGGATGAAATACGTCAGTATGCATGGCTTCGTTGGCGTACGTTAAAACCTATTGGAAATTTTCGATTTATCAATGCAGGAATGAATATGTTCACTTCATATGATTTTCAGGGAAATTATAATAGAATTCAATACAGACTTACCTCATTCGCACAACTCAATAATAATTGGGGAGCAGAAATAGGATTTATTCATAAACCCAGAATATATACCAATACGATTTTAAGAGGTGGGCCACGGTGGCGTTTTTCTGAAGAAAATATTAATTTCTTTTTTATCAATAGTGATCAAACTAAAAAATTGAGTTTTTTTGGTGGGTATGTATATTCACAAGCGAAGGAAAATAATTTTTCCTTTTTACGATTTGAAGGTGGGTTGACATATCAGCCAATTAATGCTTTTAGTTTATCTATAAGTCCTGAGTACACCAAAAATCCTAGTAAAACTCAATATGTTACAGAAACAAACTTTAATGGTACATCTCGCTATATTTTAGCAACTATAGACCAACAAACATTAAGCGCTGCTATTCGATTGAACTATACAATTAATCCTAATCTAACGGTACAGTATTATGCACAACCTTTTGTAGCAAGAGGAAAGTATGATGCTTTTAAATATGTTTCAAATACCCCTACTGCAGACGATTTAAGTGACCGTTTTGTAACATATACTAGAGATCAAATTGGTTTTAGTGGTGGTACATATTCAGTAGACGAAGATATCGATGGCACAGTCGATTATACTATTAGAAACCCTGATTTTTCTTTTGTGCAGTTTCGTTCTAATCTTGTAGTACGTTGGGAATATATACCGGGATCTGAAATATTTTTAGTGTGGTCTCAGGGAGTAACGGGTTCTGGTAATCCTACAGAACACCTTTTTAGAAATCTAGATAATCAGATTCTTGGGCAAGAAAAAGACAATACCTTTCTAATTAAAGCTACGTATAGATTTAGAAGGTAGTATTTTACCACTATACATGTTGATCAATTAGAATGGTATTTCCATCGGGGTCTGTAATTACAAAACTCGCGGGACCAGAAGTAGTTTCATCTGCTTCATTGATAATAGTGATGTTATCTCCTTTAAGTTTTTTCTGAATTACCCGAACATCATCAAATTGTTCTAATGTATTGGCATTTTCATCCCACCCTGGATTAAATGTTAAAATGTTATTTTTAAACATTCCTTGAAAGAGCCCAATTAAAGCATTACCATTTTTCATGATAAGGTACTTACGCTCTAGTGCTCCGGCGAAGACCGAAAAACCTAATTTTTCATAAAACTCTTTAGAAACATGAATATCTTTTACCACAAGACTCATTGAAAAAGCACCTAATTTCATATGATTATTTTTTAATGACTTTAGGTAAAGGTACTTAAAAGTTGCATAATTTATGATTTACCGATGTCTTCGATACTAACAGTGTTCTGTTCTTTGGCTTTTTTCCAGTTTTTTTCTAATACAGAATACAGAATATAACAGGATAAAATACCAAAAGGTAAGGCTGCTAAACCCATAGCTAATTCATCTGTTCTACTTGTCGATTCTACATCAAATAATCCTAACAAGGCGAATACAATTCCTGCGACAAAAGTACCTGCATAGTAAACTACAATCCCTAAAATTGCAAATCCCCACATGCTTTTGTCATACTGTTCTGCTAAACGATAAAAATATTTGCCAATAAAATAAAGTAATACTAATCCTAACATAATTTGGTTGATTTGATTTTTATTAAAACTAATAAAATTTAAGGAAAGTATGTAATATATTTTTTATAACTAGTTAATAGTGTTTTACCTAGATTGTTAATTTATGTTAAATACGCTACTTAGCTTCTAAAATCATTAATTGTCTGTTATATTTAGAGCGATTAAACATAATAAAAGTATCATTCTTAAAGTTACCTAGATAAGGTATATAGACAGTTTTTCCTTTGTTGTCTTGAATTTTTTCCCTAGTTAAATTACCGTCTTTATCGTAAATAAAATCATATAATGAAGAAGATTGTAGCCAGCCTTGAGATACTTTTGTTCTTCCATCACTTTTAACTTTAAGTGTTTTCCCTGAGTTAAGTAAAACATGCAATTTGTTGTTTTTTACAAAAGCATTATATGATGGAGTGCCAGATTTTTTAAAAATACTTCTCCCCCAGTCTAAATCACCAGTATCATTTAATTTCAAGATTAAAATGTCATCATAATTATAGGTAGTTTGCCAATATCCTCCAGCGGTACCTGTTGCAACATATACTCGAGTTATGTAAAACTCTTCAGCTAGAAGATAGGTGTTTCCTAATTCATCTTCTATAACATGATCTAGATAAAAACTCTTAAGTTCTTTTCCTTTTTTCTTTTTAACTTTTCTGCTTCCGTAAATATCTTGATAAACTTGCTCAGGTAGTTTGGTTCTTTTCTTATTTAAGATTTTAAGATTAGCAGGATCAACTTTTATTTGAGAGACACTGTTAATTCTTCCTGCTTTCTTTTCTGATGAAAAGCCGAATAGGTTAAAAGTATTTCCCTTATCAACAATCGCCAGAGATTCAATAAGTTCATTTTCATCTAATGTTATTTTATTAGATGAAATTTTATCTTGAGTGATCTTATTAAATGAAAAGGCATAATTAGCCTTATTATCTTTTTTTTCTTTTTTTCCTGAGAAAAATTCTTTTCCTAAAACATAAACATGTCCATTATTGTCAACGATCATATCAGATAATTTATAGAACTTTTCAGTATTAGAATAATAGCTTTTTGAGTATAATAATTTTAAACTTTTCGCATCGAACACATGTACCAAATAAGAGTTCGAATTTTTCTTGATTTGATCTGTTGTGACTGCCAAGTAATTTTCATTTAAAGAAATTGAAAAATTAGTTTGACGCTTATTCTGACCTGAAAATAATACTTGTTTTTTTTCTACAGTTGTTTTAAAGAGTTCAACTTTTGTATACTCTTTAGTTTCTAAGTTTAAAATATGGCAATTAATTATTCTTTCTGTTTTAGATGGACTATATACAGTAAAAATTTTCAATTCATTATTAAAAAACAAGTTGGCTTGAATACTCTCTTTTTTCGGTATGTCTATAGCTTTATTGAAGGTATTCTTTACATTATTATCATAGATTTCGAAAATTAATTTTTTTCTTGATGAGCGAGCAACAATCGTTTCGTTTTCATTTGTAGTATGTATGGCTAAAACATCAGTGCCACGATGCGGATCTTTAAATTTCTCGCTTTCTTTTATATTAAAATAGGTGCTTTGTGAGTTAACGACATTTACTATAGAACATAGAAATGCCAGAGAAAAGAGTATCTTTTTCATAAATTATGGTTGACTTTATAGATTTATTCTTGTTAACTGCAAATTAAAATAAAAATTGTAATAATTAAGAAATATTATTTGACTGTCTTGGTAAAACAGCCAAGGAGAAGAAATTCAGTGTTACCTATTACTGGGAGGAGTACGAGCGCAACAATGCCCGTTTGTTAACTCCTAAAGGCAAAAGGATGAAATCCAAACGGCAATCCACCGTTGAATCTGTATTTGGAACGCTTACTCAGTTTATGGGACTTCGGAAAATCAATACCATTGGTATACAACAAGCAAACAAGGTTATGCACATTGTCGCTATGGCGTATACCCTTAAAAAGTATCTCAAATTCATTCAAAAACTGGTAAAAAGTGATGCAGGAACAAGGTTTTTACAAAATTGACTCTGCAAAACCTCATACAAGTGATTTTTAGCTATCCTGAAATGAAACTACCAAAAGGGAGTTTCATTTTGTAAATGACTTGAAATGACTCTATGAAGATTGATTTTTAAGAAATTTAAGGACTTGTGCAACGGTTCTATTGTTGGCAGTAGTTTATACTTTAATAAGCATCTCTATTTTCTTGCTAAGTATTCTTGAGTAAAAGATAGCCCCCGCTTTTGTCAAATGAACAGTGTCTTGGCTTATGAATTTGCCATTGTCGTTAAAAACTCTGATTTTCCCTTCTTTGTCTATTACAGGACTAATGAGGCTTATATAATTTGAGCCCCATTCAGTTTGAAGTAATTTTTCAACTTCCAATGTCCCATCTCGCATATTAGCATAGTAATTGGAAAAATCTGATATTGATGACATTTTGTTATAGTGTATACCATTACTGTAACCATAATCTTTTGTCCCAAATACATATACCTTTTGAAAGTCAATTGTGAAACTAAAAATCTTTCCAATATCCATTACCCAGTCCTTGCTAAGGTATGCCTTTGCAGCAAAAATTATAACATCAGCATCTTCCCATCTTTCAATGATATTTTCATCTTTTTTTGCTTTAGATATATCAAAGTATCTTAATTCATTTTCAGAATTCATTGAAGATTCTAAAAATATGTTGGCTACATCTCGCCCGTAACTATTTCCTATTATTAGAATATTGTGTTTGTTGAGATTACTAAAGGGTCTATCAAGCTTCCTAATTTTCTCGTTATAATGAATATGGATATTTTCGGCACTTGAGAAAAAATTATACCCTTGTTTTTTTACATCTTTTGTTGTTAATCCAATTGCAACAAAATCTTTATATACTCCACCAATGAAATATATATATAATGCAGAAGAGGTACTTAAAAGAAAAGTAATACTTAAAATAGTCAACACTTTTCTTGTTGAAAACACTTTTCTGTTTCTAAAAGGGTTCTCAATAAAATGATACGAAAAAATTGATAGCAAAAATGTAATAATTACTAATATGAAGCTATTTGAGAAAGTGATTTTTTCATAAAATGTATACCTTGAAAATGCAAATATTAATTGATGCCAAAGGTATAGGCTAAAGCTGATTTTACCAATATAAACTACAATTGGGTTTTGAAATACGTTTTTAGAAATAAAGTTCTTTTCACTAATCATCCCACCAGTAGTAAGTAATATTACAGTTAAAAAGGTTGTTGCAATAATTAGGAATTGATTACT
Source organism: Maritimimonas sp. 2210JD6-3 (assembly GCF_056591795.1). Classification (NCBI taxonomy): domain Bacteria; kingdom Pseudomonadati; phylum Bacteroidota; class Flavobacteriia; order Flavobacteriales; family Flavobacteriaceae; genus Maritimimonas; species Maritimimonas sp. 2210JD6-3. The sequence goes on from NZ_JBWQOJ010000060.1 coordinate 6,927, forward strand.
AAGATCTGGTGTGAATAAACATATCAAAATACAAAGAGCTGATAAACTGAAAACATATTTAATGAAAGGGTTAAAAATATTTTTACCAAAAAAAGCGATCGCAAAAAAACCACCTATGGATAATTCAAAAAATCTGTATTGTAAAAGATAAAATCTACTTGCTGGGTTTCCAAAAAAAAGAAAAAGGACTATTGAAATAAGTGATATCAGTATTAGAAAATGAAAAACGAATCTTGATCGTATCCTTGAAACTAGTAAAAGTAAAAAGGGATAAATAAGATAATACTGTTCTTCAATTCCGAGAGACCATGTATGCATCAACGGTTTGTATTCATTTTTAGTAGCCCAATAGTCAGCTGAAGTAATCATCATTAAAATGTTATTAGCTGAAAAGTTACTGGCAACTACCGACTGTGCTAGATTTTCTAAGTCGTCTGGAAGCATCACGAACAGCCCAATTAAGAAAGCAGTCGTTGTAATAAAAAGGAGTAATGGAATGATTCGTCTAATTCTTCGTTCATAGAATTTCCAAATTGAAAAACTATTATTATTTAGTTCTTTATAGATAATCGATGTAATAAGATATCCACTTATTACAAAGAATACATCTACGCCTAAGTATCCATTAGGTAAAAAGCCAAGGTGAAATATGATTACCGCAATTACAGCATATGCTCTTAGTCCGTCAATGTCGTTTCTATATTTTATCATTTATATTTTGCGTTCAGCTATAGCGTTTGTAACAAATTAATTCCGCTTAATTCTTGTCCAATTTGGTGTATTCCGCTCAATATTTTCTCGGCCTGTTTCGCTGACGGTTTTTTTGTGCCTGAAATATATTGGGATAATAAAGTAGCGTTCATTCCTATTTTTTCCGCAAGAAATTTGGCGTTTAAAACTTTATAAAACTTGAAAAACTGTTTAAAGTCAATTTCAAATCCAACGTCATTCGGTTCTATTTTTACTTTCTCATCTTCAAAATGTAATTCGGTCGCTTCGTATGCATTGTTTATTAATTCAGGAATCGATTTTCCAGTCGTAAATATTGGATAATCCGCTGAAAATGCAGAAAATCCAGTACTCGTTTTCTCAACAGTCATCGTTACTTTTTTCTTTTTAGCCATAATCCTAATTTTTAATTCCTGCATCTTTTAGGATTTTCTTTTCCAAGCTTTTACCCATTTCTTGGCTACCGTGATTTGGAAAGATTATCGTTCCCTTTTTTGTTTCGGGTCGCATTTTTACGATACCGCATACCAACCATCTTTCGTTAATATTCGGTAAAGTTGAGAACATTTCATTCAGTTTCGCTTTGATTTCAGGACACAAAGGTAAACTATTATTTACCTTTTACAAACAAAATTTTAATGCGAAGATGGATTTCCTGCTTGTTGCCAACGGACACCGTGTTACCCACCGTTTTTATTCGATTTTTTCAATTATCCATTCCATTAATTCACTTGGTTCGGCAATTGACTAAGAATGCGGATGTCTCATTCCGTTTAATCGATATCCTTTTCCCAATGCGTTAATATATTCTGCTTTTTCATTACCCAAAATTCTTAATTCACTAATCATTGCTGTTTGGTCTAATGCATTAATATCATAAAAGTCTGTTTGTCTTTCTTTTAGATGCCAATCAATATCTGGGTCAGAGTAAATTCTAATTGGTATGTCTTTTAGAAATTTTGCATTCCCACCATTTTTCACATTCTTTGAATACATTGAATGTTGAATGTAGATATTTGGTACTTTTTCTGGTGAACCTGTAAGTCTTCAGATAAATTTGAACTTTTTGGTTTAAAATTTAAGATAGGATTTAAGCTAATTTAAGCTAAATTTTTGATATTGTTTTTTTCTGTTATTCTAGTGTTCATAAGGTCTTTACGGTTGTACTTTTTAATCCATTCGTTAATGGTTGTTGGAGCAATACCATAAGCTTTACCTAGTTGATACTTGTTTAATTTTCCTGTGGTAAGTTCGTCTAAAATTTTGAGTTTAAAAGATTCCGAATACCGTCTAATTA
>NZ_JBWQOJ010000061.1:0-7896 GCF_056591795.1 Maritimimonas sp. 2210JD6-3
AGAATTAATTAACTTGCCAATACGTCGGAAAATCCTGCGGATTTTATAAGGTTCAGTTTCCTTTTCCTAAATTAGTTGTTTAAAAAACGTAACAAACCATATCAACAACGATAAGCAAAATATACATTTTTCAACATAAAAAAACCTGAGCAAAACTCAGGTTTTAATTATTTAAAAATAGTGTTTACTACTTTAGCGTCTTTTTAACAGCTACTTCTTGATATGCCTCAATTACATCTAATTCTTTGATGTCATTATAATTTTTAATTTGCATACCACAGTCATACCCTTTCGATACTTCTTTCACATCATCTTTAAAGCGTTTTAAAGAAGCCAATTCACCATCAAATACTACCACACCTTCGCGAATAATTCTAATCTTAGAATTTCTAAAAATCTTACCATCGGTAACCATACAACCTGCAATGGTACCCACCTTAGAAATTTTATACGTCTCTCTAATTTCAGCATTACCCGTAATCTCTTCTTTCATTTCTGGAGAGAGCATCCCTTCCATTGCATCTTTCACATCATTAATTACATTATAAATAATCGAGTAATTTCTGATATCAATCTCTTCCTTATCTGCTAACGAACGTGCATTCGAAGAAGGTCTTACATTGAATCCGATAATAATCGCATCAGAAGCAGAGGCTAAGAGTACATCAGATTCTGTTATGGCACCAACACCTTTATGAATGATATTTACTTGAATTTCTTCTGTAGATAATTTCTGTAAAGAATCTGTTAAAGCCTCAACCGAACCATCAACATCACCTTTAAGAATGATATTCAATTCTTTAAAATCACCTAATGCGATTCTTCTTCCAATCTCATCAAGTGTAATATGACGTTGTGTTCTAACAGACTGCTCACGTTGCAACTGGTCTCTCTTGGCAGCTATTTGTTTTGCTTCACGCTCATCATCCATCACATTGAACTTATCACCTGCTTGCGGTGCACCGTCTAATCCTAAAATAGATACTGGCGTTGAAGGTCCTGCCACATCAAGATTCTTACCACGCTCATTATGCATGGCTTTTACTTTACCGCTATTTTTACCTGCTAATAAGTAATCACCAATTTTTAGTGTACCCGATTCAACAAGTATTGTAGTAACATATCCTTTACCTTTATCTAATAAAGCTTCTACCACAGTACCCACGGCATTCTTGTTAGGGTTTGCTTTTAATTCTAATAATTCTGCTTCAAGCAATACCTTCTCTAGTAATTCATCAACGCCTTGTCCTGTCTTAGCTGAAACATCATGTGATTGTACTTTACCACCCCAATCTTCTACTAATAAATTCATCGCTGCCAATTCTTCTTTTACTTTGTCAGGATTGGCATCTGGTTTATCAACTTTGTTTATCGCAAAAACAATAGGTACGCCAGCCGCTTGCGCATGGCTAATCGCTTCTTTTGTTTGTGGCATGATTGAATCATCTGCAGCAATTACAATAATTACAAGATCGGTAACCTGGGCACCACGTGCACGCATCGCAGTAAAGGCTTCGTGACCTGGTGTATCTAAAAATGTTATTTTTTGACCGTCTTTAAGCTCTACAGCATAAGCACCGATGTGCTGGGTAATACCTCCCGATTCACCACCAATAACATTGGCATTACGAATATAATCTAGTAATGATGTTTTACCGTGATCTACGTGACCCATTACGGTAACTATAGGCGCTCTTGCTACTAAATCTTCTTCTCTGTCTTCAACCTCTTCAATAGCTTCTTCTACCTCGGCACTTACAAACTCAACTTCGTAACCAAACTCTTCAGCAACAATTGTTAATGTCTCAGCATCTAAACGCTGATTCATGGTCACCATCATTCCTAGGGACATACACGCCGAAATAATATTGGTAACAGGAACATCCATCATGGTAGCTACTTCACTTACTGTAACAAATTCTGTAACTTTAAGTGTTTTACTTTCTGCTTCTTGCTGTTGCATTTCTGCTTCAGACTGTTGTCTATGCGCGTCTCTTTTCTCTCTTCTATATTTCGCCCCTTTACCTTTCTTAGACTTTCCTTGCAGTTTTTCTAAGGTCTCGCGAACTTGCTTTTGAATTTCTTCTTCTGTAGGCTCTTCTTTTACAACATTTTGCCTACCTCTTCCAGCATTATTTCCTCTATTGTTATTATTACCTCTGTAGTTGTTACCACCTCGGTTACTTCCACCGCGTTGCCCATTACCTTGATTAAAATTAGTGGGTTTACTTATGCGACGTCTTTTTTTCTTATTATCATCATTAGCCTTATCGGTAGTAGCTGGCTTCTTTTCTTCTTTCTTCTTTTTCGGCTTTTCGAATTGTTTTAAATCAATTTTCTCACCTACTTGTTTTGGTCCAGAAAGCTTTTTATACTGTGTTTTAATTTTTTCTGGTTCGCCGTTCTCAACTGATCTAGATTCCTCTTTTTTCTCTTCTTTTGTAGGAGTTTTATCTTCTGCAACTGGCTTTTCTACTTCTTTAACTTCTTCTTTTGGAGCAACTTTTTCTTCAGCTTTTGCTACTGGTTTTTTACCAGCGTCTAAATCTATTTTTCCAACGGTTTTTAAACCCGATAATTTTTCTGACTCAGGCTTAAAAATTTCTTTTTTAGCCTCTTCAGCTAACCGTTTCTTTTCTAATTCTTTTTCTTGAGCAATACGAAGTGCTTCTTTTTCCTTACGCTTTTCTTCACCTACTTCACGCGAAGCAACTTTTTTACTTTTATCAGTTTGAAATTCATCTAAGAGCACATTGTATATTTCATCAGAAATCTTAGTTGTAGGGCGTGCCTCAACGTCATATCCTTTATCAGATAAATGTTCGATTGCTCGATCTAATGAAATATTTAATTCTCTTAGTACTTTATTTAGCCTTAATGTAGCCATATAAAAATTTTGTATTTACTCTTTTAATTCTCTCAATTTGAAAGCATTCAGAAAAAGATTACTGCTTTTTCTTAAACCTACATATTATATTTTTCAAAAATTAATCTTCAAACTCTTCACGTAAAATACGCTGAACATCAATAATTGTTTCTTCTTCAAGATCAGTTCTTTTAACCAAATCTTCTACTTCAATATCTAAGACACTTTTAGCTGTATCTAAGCCTATTTTTTTAAGCTCTTCAATAACCCAAGCTTCTATTTCATCAGAAAATTCTGTCAATTCTACATCTTCATCTTCAATACCTTCACGTTGTACATCTAACTCATATCCCGTTAGCTGACTTGCTAAACGTATGTTTACACCACCTTTACCAATAGCTTTTGATACTTCTTCGGGCTTTAAATATACATCAACTCTAGGTTTTTCACCTTCAGCTGCTTCTTTAATTTCCATCGAAACTACTTTAGCAGGACTTAAAGCACGTGCAATAAAAATCTTATCGTTCTTGGTAAAATTAATTACATCGATATTTTCATTGCCTAATTCACGTACGATACCATGAATACGAGATCCTTTCATACCTACACAAGCTCCTACTGGATCGATTCTATCATCATATGAATCAACCGCTACTTTAGCTTTCTCACCCGGAATACGTGCAACACGTTCTATTGTGATTAATCCATCAAACACCTCAGGTATCTCTTGCTCAAATAATTTTGTTAAGAAATCTGGTGATGTTCTAGACATGATAATTGCAGGCTTATTACCTCGTAATTCTACCGATTTAATAATACCACGTACAGATTCTCCTTTACGGAAATAATCTGATCTGATTTGCTCACTTTTTGGTAAGATAATCTCATTACCTTCATCATCTAACAAAATAACCGCATTGTGACGTATATGATGTACTTCAGCACTGTAAATCTCTCCTTCTAAATCTTTAAATTGTTTAAAGATATTTGTATTGTCATGTTCATGAATCTTAGAAATTAAATTCTGGCGTAAGGCTAAGATTGCTCTTCTCCCTAAGTCAATTAATTTTACTTCTTCAGAAACATCTTCACCTACTTCAAAATCAGGCTCGATTTTACGTGCCTCAGATAAAGAAATCTCTTCATTTTCATCTTCTATTTCGCCATCTTCTACAACAATTCTATTTCTCCAAATTTCTAAATCTCCTTTATCAGGGTTTATAATAATATCGAAATTTTCATCAGAGCCATACTTTCTTTTTAATGCAGCTCTAAACACGTCTTCGAGTATCGCCATTAGGGTAACCCTATCAATACTTTTATCTTCTTTAAATTCTGAAAAAGATTCAATTAACGCGATGTTTTCCATTTCACTCTTAAATTAAAAAATTATCTTCACTTTTGCTTCTTTAATATCTTGGTAAGTAATTGTAGCATTCTTTACAACTGTTACTTTACCTTTACCAACAGGTTTTGGCTCTCTGGTTTTCCATTGGAGCTTTATCTCATCTTGTGAGGCTTCGATCAATTCACCTTCAAATTTTTCTTCATCCGTTTTTACCTTAAGTGTACGGCCAATATTCTTTTTATATTGACGGTAATTAACTAATGGCGATGCAGCTCCTGGCGTGGTTACTTCTAAAGAAAAATCTTCGTTCTCTCTATCTAAATTATGCTCTACATGTCGGCTTATTCTTATACACTCGCTTAATGGAACTCCGTTGTCACCATCGACCGTAATAGTTATTTTATTTCCAGAAGAAATTCTAAAATCTATCAAGAATAACGCAGTGTTTTCTTGTAAAGCTTCATCGACTAATTTTCGTACTACTTCTTGGTTCATTTTTGGTATAAAAAGAGGGGACTTTTAGTCCCCTCCAAATTCTTAAAACCTGCTATTTCGCTGCAAATATACAAACTTATTTAGAATTTACAAGTCTTAATATTTAACATATTTTAGTATCTTTATAAAAACTAACTTAAAATCATCTTCTTATGAATAAAATTTTGGTGCCTACTGATTTTTCTCAAGAATCAATTTATGCATGTAAAGCAGCTGCCAGTATTGCCAAAAAAACGAATAGCGAAATTATATTACTCCATTTGTTTGATGTACCTGCAGGTACTGTAGATCAATATAGTGGTGGTGGTGGGTCTAGTGGTGCAAAAACCATTGAATATATGCGAGGTGTAAGTCATAAATTTGCAGAGTTTATGGCATTTCCGTTTTTTGATGGCATTAAAATACATGAGTCGGTAAAATCTAATAAAGCATACGAAGGTGTTATAGAAGAAAGCAAAGCCAAAAACGTAGATCTTATTGTTATGGGATCGCAAGGCGTAACGGGGCTTGAAGAAATGTTGGTTGGGTCTAATACCGAAAAAGTAGTAAGGCATTCCCAAATTCCTGTTTTAGTTGTAAAGCAAGATATTCATGATGATTTTAATGTAGTGGATATGGTTTTTGCGTCAGATTTTAGTGATGAAAGTAAAACTACCTTCCCGAATGTGATTGAATATGCAACGATTTTCGATGCTAAACTTCACTTACTTTTTATAAATACGGTTTCTAATTTTAAATCTACCAAAGCCATTAGAGAGCGTATTCAATTATTTATTGATAGTTATGATTATAAAAACTATACGGTAAACATTTATAGTGATAAGACTGTAGAAGAAGGTATTCTTAATTTTTCGGCAGAAAATGATGCCGATATTATCGCCATCAATACACATAATCGTAGTGGATTAATGCAACTTTTTAGTAGTCATATTGGTCAAGATTTGACTAATCACGCTTTACGACCCGTTTTAACTTTTAAGATAAAATAAAATGTAAATATTTAGAAGTTAATTATAAAAATTATTTAAGTCTATTCAGCATTAAAGAGTACATAAGTTGTATTAATCTTTTTTATGATAAAAATCGGCAATCTTAACTTGCAAGATATTAATAATAATATCCTCATCATTTTTACTATTAAGTTTTAAATCATAATAAGAAGGTAATAATTGTTTAATTAAATGTTTTGTCTTCTCTTTAAGTTCCTTATTACTCTCAATTTTATCTATTAACTCTAAACTCTTAATCATTTCTCTATGTGAATTTAATCTAGATTCTTCAATTTTTAATTCATTTTCTTGATAAGCATTTTTATTATTAGCTATTTCAGCTTCTTTTAAGCGCTCTTTTACTGCGATATACTTGGTATAAATTTTTTCATCCAGCTTTCGAGCGTCAATTAAAAGTTTCGAAAATGCTAGTCTAAAATCTTTATTAAAATCATTTTCAATGTCCTTATAACTATAAAGTTTATCTAGGTAAAAAACTACATCCCTCTTGAAGGTTTTTAAATCCGTTTCATCCTCATTATTTTGAATAAAAATTTCTCTAAAATCGATTTTAAACTTTTCGGGAATATTTATAAAAATAGAATCGCGGCTAAATTTTTTTAAAGCCTCAACATGCTGACTCTCAATCCCTTCAAAATTATAATCTCTATACTTAATTTTTAAGGAATTATTATCAGTTTTTTTCTCTTCCCTTATTTTTCTTTTCTTTTTTGGATCAAATAATCCAAAATTGTAATTATATCCAAATGTTACTGTTAGTTCATTTAGACTTGGTGTATTTAAACTATTTTTAATAAGATACACAGCACTTAATAAAAAATTATGTCGCTGTAATAAGCTATAAGTCAAATTACCTCGAATATTCATAATATTCGATCTTATTCCTCTGTTTTTAGCGTTACTATAATAAAACCTAAGTCCTGTATTTAACTTATCATTTAAAATTCGCTTTGTAAAAGCCAGCATCGGACCCCATGTCACCGCATCTTCTCTTCCGATCGTGTTAAGTGTAAAGTTACCTCCTATTCTTATATTCAGTTTCCTTTGAGGGAAACCAAGTGCATATGAGCTATTTATATTATGAAATGTTGAAGCATTACCGATTCGTACGATACCTCCTTGCTCATTAGCAACATCATTAAAAGAATAGTTAAAATTTATACTTTGTGTATTCTCTTTAGCTTTCTTAAGAAAATAATTAATATTTAGATTAGCTGCTTGTGATAATTGCCTGTAATCTAAGGTATCTGTTACATTATCTAAATTGGTATTATCATTGATAAGATCAAATTGATCTAATTTAATATTCGTATACGTTTGAAAATTCGAATATGAGCCCGAAATATTTAATCTATCAGAAACATTAAAAGTCGCATTAACAGCCCCCACTATTCTACTGGTAGCATTTGATTTTTGATTTTCTAAATCGTCTCTTTGAAACCCTACATTAATTCTTAAGTTCAATTTATCATTAAAAAAAGGGTTTGAAGCATTTAACGTAATGTTTTCAATATCATTATTAAAATAGTAAGCTCCTAATGTTTGATAACCAGGTGAAATTCTTTCATATCCTAAACCCAATGCAGTTTTTTCTATTTGATAATTTATCTCACTTTTCAATGCATAAAACCTCTCCGTAGAAGTATGCTCGTTTATAATAAAATTAGTAGCGATTTCTTGAGCTCTAAGATCATTCGTCATAACAGAATTTGCATATTCGGCTCTTAAAGATAAATTCGATGTAATCTTAAACATTCCTTCGACACTAATTGCCAAGTTTTCTTTTGGTGTAATGTTTCTATCGTCTGCAATAATCTCGATAGAATTAATATCATCTTTTGCATAAAACCCAGTAACACCAAATGCAAATCGATCTATTTCGTATAATGCTTTTACACCGTATCCCATTCTTTTAAATGCTGGAATTGTCAATTCATTATCATCTTGTTCGGTAGCTTTTAGCAATCTACCTCCCATAAAACTAACCTTTAGGGATCTACCAGGCGATACATCAAAGCCAGCTCCAGTAAATTGATGTCCTCCTAATGTATATGGTGAAAAATTCATAGAAACATCTCCAATATGGGCGGTTATCCATTTGTATTTTGGATGAATACTCAATCTGTTTAGATTAAATGGAAGTTGATAGTCTAGTTGAGAACCTTGATTAGAGTAGT
>NZ_JBWQOJ010000062.1:0-6785 GCF_056591795.1 Maritimimonas sp. 2210JD6-3
TTTAGAAGTAAGCAATTTTATTTTTTCTTGTATTTTTTCCGCTTCAGCATATTTTTTATCACTTTTTGCTCTATTAACAGTCGATAAACTATGCCAGTCTTTCATCAATTTCTCATATTTGGCTTGTAATTTTTCTACTTCACTTTTTAAATAGTCCGAACATCGTTATAAATGTTTTAAAATTTTCGAACTTAAAGGACTTGTTATTGAGTAGTAATAGTCGATGAGCTTACCATGTTCATCAACTAAGTATTTCTGAAAGTTCCATTTAACAGTAGAACTTTTATGCCCATTGATTGATTTTTTTGTTAACCACTCATATAAAGCATGTTGGTTTTGTCCTTTGACGTCAACTTTTTCAGTAATTAAAAAATCAACTCCGTAATTTCTCTCACAAAAGGTCTGAATTTCTTCAGCACCTCCTGGCTCTTGACTCCCAAATTGATTACAGGGTACGCCGATTATTTGTAGAGTGTTTTTATATTTTTCATGTAACTCTTGTAACTCTTTGTATTGCGGAGTAAAGCCACATTTTGAGGCTACATTAACAAAAAGCATTTTTTTGTCCTTAAAACTATTTAGGGCTATTGGCTTCCCTTCAAGCGAATTGATAGTTATATCATAAATAGATTGTGTAGGATTTGAACTTTCTGATTTTGAAAATATAGAAAACATTATACTCTGGGTACAATATTAAGTCGTTTCTCTACTTTTTGTTTAATAACGGTTAAACGTTTCATGATATCCATGATATCACTATCTTTTGTTTTCTTATAAATCTCGTTCAGCGAAAGGATTATTTCTTTTGCTTCACGTGAAATTTTTATACGATCACTAGTCGATAACGAGCGAAGTTTTCTCTTTTCAAATTCAAGTGCTCTTTCTATAATCTCCATATACTAACTGCAATATTTTGGGTTCAAACCTAATAAAATGTTTAATAAAATTATGTTAAAAAACATACAATATAATAAAATTTAATTATTATTGGATAAATACTATTTATTTATCAACGCATTAATCATTCCTTTAAAAACAAACGCATGAAACGGTAATACCATATACCAGTACAATCTACCCCAGACTCCTCTGGGTCTAAAAACTGCTCTTTGGTAAAGCTTATTTTTTACAATATGAAATTCTAACCACGCTTCGCCAGGTACTTTCATTTCTGCAAAAAGCAATAAGCGTTTTTGTTTTTTATCTGCTAATAATACTCGCCAGAAATCTAAAGGATCGCCTGGTTCTAGTTCACATTGATGAGTGCGTCCTCTTCGCAATCCTACACCGCCGAATAATTTATCAGCTAAACCTCTAAGTTTCCATAAAAAGTCATAACTATACCAACCGTTCTTACCACCAATACACCAAATACGCCGCATGGTATATGCCTCATCACTAATTACTCTGGTGCGAATATCTTTAAAACAACCAAATTTTGGTATTTCTATATGCTTATTCAATTGATCTTTAAAAACTCCACTACTTATGGCGTCTTTCCAACTAGAAATAACACTGTTCTGCTGAATTTTTTGAAAGGCTAGTTCTACAGATTGTTTGTAGGTGAGCGCATCAACATGTATGTACTTATCTATATCACTAGTCTTACCTATTACTTCAACTTTCATACTATCTACAAGTGTTTTGGCAAGTTGAAATGAAGTTGAAGTAACGAAAAATAACCAATATGATGAAAGTCTGGGCGTTAGCACTGGTAGTGTGACGATGTACCTCTTAAATTTTCTTACTTCTGCAAATTGTAAGAGCATTTCTTTGTATGTAAGTACTTCGGGACCAAAAATATCGTATGAATTATTATACAAGTTTTCGTTGCATTTTGCTTCTGAAAGATAGGTTAACACATCTCGAATTGCGATAGGTTGTGATTTGGTATTCAGCCATTTAGGAGTAATCATTATGGGTAGTTTTTCAACTAAATCACGAATAATTTCAAAAGAAGCACTACCACTTCCTACAATAATACCAGCTCTAAAGGTAGTTAAACCATAATTTTTTGATTGTAATGTTTTTTCTACTTGCAGGCGTGATTGTAAGTGCTTCGATAACGAACTATCATTTACGATACCACTCAAATAAATTACGTGTTTACAATTTGTTGCGCTAACAAGATTTTTAAAGTTAGCAGCACATTTCTCTTCCATTGATTCAAAATCTCCTTTATTGGTTGACATTGAATGTATTAAGTAATAAGCAACATCAATATCTTTGGGCACTGCTACATTCTTCGGTTTAAGAAAGTCTATTTTTATGAAGCTTACTGCTGTATGTTCTTCTATTTCGTAAGGTATTCTGTTCATATCGCGTACACAACACACTAGCGTATGACCTTCATCGAGTAATTTTAAAGCTAATCGTTTAGCTATATATCCGGTGGTGCCTGTGATTAAAATTTTCATGAATTTCCATTTATATTTTTAGGACGTTGATACCCAAATCGTCTCTTTAATTTAGGTATGGTATATCCGTCCAAACCATTAATACTGGCAACTTTTCCTTTTGAAAGGTTTATAAATCCGTCATCAGCTACTAATTGATTATCAACATAAATTTCTAAAATTTCCCCAACAATTAAGATAACATCATTTGCTTTTATATAATATTCTTCTACATATTTCATTGCCATTTGAACAGGTGAATGTAATACGAAAGGCGCATGAAAATCATTTTTGAATGTTTCTTCTAAATTTGTAATATCAAACTCAGAAATGTCTTTATCATATTTTGCAGATGTATGGTGCGCATCTTCTAAAATATCTTTAAAAATGTGATTTATAGTGTAGAATTTTGTTTCTTTTATGTTCGTATAGGTATGTCTGGGAACTGTGGTAGGGCGAAGTATGAATCCTAACAAAGGAGGATTCGATCCTAAATGAGTAACAGAACTAAATACGGCCACATTACTTTTTTCAGTTATAGATTTTGTACCTATTAAGTTTGCAGACTTATAACCAGAACAACTGTTAATGAGATTAATTTTATAGATATGTTCTAAATCATCTATCTGTTTTCTGGTGATATGCATATTAATACTTTGTAAAATTATCAATAACTATGTTCGGAGCTTTAATATCATACATAAGATTGTATAAGCCAAAAAAGGTTCTGTTGATGTAAATAAAATGTTTAGAACCACGATTGCCATTCATTTTTCGTAACTCGGTGTTTTTACTATATTTTTCTCCTAATTCAGAAATTTTATTAAAGAATTCATCGTTCGAAAAATCAAAAGATTGACTATGGAAAGGTTGTGTAAATAAATCTAACATCTCATGAAACATTTTTGAAAAGAATAGTATTTCTTCATCGCTATCATCTTTACGAAGAATTTCTAATTCATATAACTTGTTTTTAAAACGTTCTGGATCATTAATCGTTTCTTTACGTGATAATTCAAAATACGGTGTATAAAAATTCATAGGAATCTCTTTCATACAACCAAAATCAATAACAATAAGTTTATGATCTTTTGATACCAAAAAATTACCAGGATGTGGATCTGCATGTACTTTTTTTAAGCGATGTATTTGAAACATATAAAAATCCCACAGTGCTTGACCTATTTTATTTCTGGTACTAGTAGTGAGGTCTAATTTTGTGAATTCTGATAAGTGAATTCCTTCCATCCAATCCATTGTGATAATGCGGTCTGAAGAAAGATCTTCGTAATATTCAGGAAATTTTAAACCTTCAATGTGATGGCATGCTGTAACAATTTCTTTACTCTGCATTACTTCTAAAACATAATTTGTTTCTTCAATAAGTTTGTTTTCAACTTCCTTAAAGTATTTATCAGAATCTTTCCCTTTAATATTGAACATTTTTATAGCGATGGGTTTTACCATCGCTAAATCACTAGCAATACTTTCGGCAACACCTGGATATTGAATTTTAACGGCTAGTTTTTTTCCGTCTTTCTCTGCCATATGTACTTGGCCAATACTAGCCGCATTTACAGATTGAGCATTAAAACTATCAAACAATTCAGAGGGTGTTTTACCAAAATATTTGCGAAATGTTTTTATGACCAATGGAGGAGAGAGTGGTGGCACCGAAAACTGAGATAGTGAAAATTTTTCTACATATGCTCTTGGTAAGATACTTTTTTCCATACTCAACATTTGAGCTACCTTTAATGCACTTCCTTTTAATTCTTTAAGACTATCATAAATATCTTCAGCATTATTTCTATTGAGTTTCTCTTTAGCTTCAGCTTCTGAGCTTACCATTTTATCACCATAATATTTTAGGTAATTAACACCAACCTTGGCACCAGTAGTTACTAGCTTTGTGGCTCTTTGAATTTTTGAAGTAGGTATTTTATCTAACGATTTCATAGATTATTTTTTATTTTTTCATTGAATAAAAACTTCCCAAGGTCTATAAGACTTTCAAGAGGTTTTGTATTTATAAGGTCAAAGCTGGTATTGATAGATTTTTCTATAAAAATATCAGTCTTTTCTAATGAGGGTGATGTGTCTTCTATCCAAAATTTTAAGATTGCTAACAATTGCAACCAAGCTACTTCTTGTGTGATATTGCTTTTTGTTTTGTTTAAGGTACTATTTTTTAAATCAAAACTATCTATGTTTAAACTTATAATGTATTTAGTAAACATTTTTTTTAATCTAGATAATAGTTTTAATTCACTTAATCCTAATTTTTTAACAGATAGTAATACATATTCTCTGTTAGCAGCTAGTAATTCAAAAAAAGTATAATAGAAGCTGATTAATTTGTTTTTCGTATCAAAATTAATATAATCTTCACTATCATGTAACAAGCTAATAGTTTGTTCTATAAATGCCTTGTATATGTGTTTTTCAATATCATTTTTATTAGAAAAATAGTTTGAGAATGTGTCTAGTGTCATATTAGCATGCTTTAAAAATTCATCTAATGCAATATTCTTCTTACCCGTTTTAACTCTATAATTCATATAGAGTGAAACTATATTTTCTTTTGATACTTTTTTCTTCATCATTAAAGAATATTTTGTTAAAGCAAAGTTAATAAAAATATTTTTTGTTTAATTAATTTTTTAAAAGATTAAACATTTTATATATTTGTTGTGATGAATCACTAGCATAGTGTCAGAGTAAGCCGAAAATAGACATTAAAAAGGAGTAGGCAAAATCAAACAAAATTAACAGATGTTTTTAAAAAAAGTTGAATCGTTTTTCATTGTAAGTCTTGTATTTACATTTGTTCTATTCACGTCATGTAGTAATGACGACGACCCTACACCACCAGCTGCACAAGATATTGTTGACTTAGCTGCTTCAGTCGATGATTTAAGCTCTTTAGTTACTGCCGTTAAAAGTGCTGATCTAGTATCTGCATTAAAAGGTGATGGCCCATTTACGGTTTTCGCTCCTACCAATACAGCTTTTCAAGCATTACTAGATAGTAACTCAGAATGGAGTTCTTTAGGAGACATTCCTAAATATATTTTAACAAGTGTATTACTTTTTCATGTTGTAGAGGGTAGAATACAATCTGGTGACCTTACAGATACCTATGTGAACACATTAAGTACAGGACCAAATGATGAACCACTTTCTTTACAAGTTGAAGTGACTGGAGGTATTGAATTTAACGGTGATTCGAAGCCTGTATCAAATCTAATTGATATCACAGCTAGTAACGGCATAATGCACATAATAGATAAAGTTATGTTACCACCAAATATTATAACGTTAGCCTCGAATAACGGAGCGTTTTCAACACTTGTTGCTGCATTAACAGATAGTCGTCATACAACAGATTTTGTAAATGTGTTAACAGGATCTGGACCCTTTACAGTTTTTGCGCCTACAAACGATGCTTTTCAAGCTTTATTAGATTCTAATGATGACTGGAATGGCTTAGAAGACATACCAATAGCTACACTTGATGCAGTATTAAAATATCATGTTGTAAATGGTGTTAATGTTCAGGCAGATCAATTAACAAATGAACAAGTGGTTACGATGTTAGATGGAAATACCGTAACTGTAGATTTATCTGATGGAGCAAAATTATTGACGGGTAGTGAACAAACAGTTGATATTATAATTACTGATGTTCAAGGTACGAATGGTGTCGTACATGCTGTAAATGCTGTTTTACTACCACCTCCAGCAGAACCGGCAAAATAATATAGTAGTAGGGTTAGTATTATTTGAGAAGAGGTAGAGGTATTAAAATAAATGTTTCTACCTTTTCTATTAAAAACAAAAATATGAAATACTTATACTACATAATTATTACATTTATTCTACAAAGTTCAGAGATGATTATTTTTGATTTTACTAAAGATTCAGATATTTCAAATTTCAGCATTGTAAATGATGGGGTCATGGGTGGTTTATCATCTTCAGAAATTCGATTGAATGCTTCTGGCTTCGGGGTATTTAAAGGAACTGTTTCTCTAGAGAATAATGGCGGTTTTACCATGGTACAATATGATTGTAGTCTTGAGAATGTGAAAGCGTATAGACATATAATCCTGAAAATTAAAGGTGATGGTAAAGTATATCAATTCAGAGTAAAAGACAATAAAAGAAATTATTACTCTTTTGTGCAAAGTTTTAAAACTTCTGGAAAACTAGAAACCATTAAGCTTAAGTTATCTGATTTTTAC
This sequence comes from Maritimimonas sp. 2210JD6-3, assembly GCF_056591795.1. Taxonomy (NCBI): domain Bacteria; kingdom Pseudomonadati; phylum Bacteroidota; class Flavobacteriia; order Flavobacteriales; family Flavobacteriaceae; genus Maritimimonas; species Maritimimonas sp. 2210JD6-3. The sequence goes on from NZ_JBWQOJ010000062.1 coordinate 6,644, forward strand.
CCTGCATTTAGAGGCAGAAAGCTAAAAATGAATAATTTTGATAAAAATAGTATAAATCAGATAGCTATTTTAATCGGTAATAAAACCCAAGAAAATTTTAGGTTAGAAATAGACGAAATCTTTTTAAAATAACTACAAATAA
>NZ_JBWQOJ010000064.1:0-4050 GCF_056591795.1 Maritimimonas sp. 2210JD6-3
CACTGGGAGATACTGTAATACTCGATGTAGTCTCTCCTGTACTCCATAAAAAATCACCAGAACCACTAGCCGTTAATGTTACACTATCACCCTCACAAATAACTTGATCTAAACCCGCATCAACCGAAGGAGCAGTGTTAACAGTTACCTTAACATCTAAAGTTTCAGTTATGTTGTTTACATCTGTAATTGTTACAGAGTAGGTGGTTGTCTGAGTAGGTATAACTTCCAAAGTTGATGTGGTTTCACCACTATTCCACTGATAGTTCAAACCTCCACTGGCAACAAGTGTTATACTTTCACCCTCACAAATATTTGTATCTGGTGTAACACTGCCAACAAAAGCATTTACAAACTCAAAAGCTCCAATATCAGTTCCTGATCCTTGTGGACGTGGACTTTCATCAAAATCGAAGTTTATATCTAAATCATTCAGCCCTTTATCGATTAATTCACTATCAGAATTTAATTTAAAGTTTTTGCTTGCACGGTTTACAAACTTAGGATCATAAGTGTGAAAATTAGAGCCTACCTGTTTAAAACCATTATGGAAATTATTATTATCAAAAGTAACGCCTGAGAAGTTATAACCATTGTACAAACTAATAACTCCTGAAAAAATATTATTTTTAAATATTGTATTCGTAAAGCCTGGTGAAAAATTATTTGGATTTCTCCATAAATAAGTACCATTTACAAACGTATTATTATAAAATTTGTTATTAGCGTTGTTTCCTGATTGATTTAATCCAGTAACCTGAACAAACTGAGCAATATTATATCCTACACAGTTGCGTATAATATTGTCATGACCAAAACCAATACCTGTTTCGGTTGAATCAAAGAATATTAGAAATTGATTCGAATCATAAACAAATACATTTTCTACAATATTATGACTCGAACCATCACGTATCATAAAACCTCCCGTTTCTTTATCATTGGGATCGGAGCTGTAAGCAGTGACATTTCTTACAACATTATACTTTACTCCTGGATGTCTTAATTCAAAGGCCTTACCCTGATTAACTGCAATAAGACCATCTATTAAATTATACTCTGTTTTATTAGGATCAATATCACTACCTATATTCGTTGGTGTTTGAATTGAACACCCATGCCCCGTATGGTTTGTTAAACCATTTTCTCGATGTGTAATACAATTTATTAAAATACTATTTGATCCATCTAAAACAAAGTAATAATCTGTAGCATCTCCATTGTAGTTACAATAAGATTTAGTATCTTTTACTAAATTACCATCCCCAGACATACCAAAATTACCCAAATAACCATTTAAAGCTGTCGAATTTCTAACTGAAACTTTACTTGGTCTATTAACATTTTCAAAATTATTATTAGAATTATCTAGGTGAATGTTCTCAAATCTAAGATTATTTGATCCATTAATTACTATGTTATAAGCTGGATTATTAACTATTTGTAAATTTTTAATAATTAAATAACTACTTCTGTAAATTTGCATACCTCTAACACCTCTAATATTACCTCCATCTATCAAAGGCATTAAACTACTATCAACTGGAATATTATTTATGGTTGGAGTATAATTCCAATTTAATTTTGGATTATCACCAATGGTGTTTTGATACCCCTCAAAAATAACTGGTTTATTAGCTGAGAAATTTTTATTTAAGACTTCTAGATTAACTTGTCCATAATTACCTGCTTTAATATTATATCTTAGTCCATTAGAGGTAGCTGTGACATAGTCATTATCGAGATTAGATTGCATCTCAGAAAATGTATAAGCATTTTCCTCACTACTTCCATCATGGTTACCTGCTCCATTAACACTTACATATTTTTCAGTTATACCACTTGGTTGTTCTATATTGTTTTCTATATAAACTAATGCAAACTTGTTCAATAAATTCCCATGACTATCTGTCATATTACTACCACCATCATAACGTATTGTATTATTATCCCAAAATGTAAATGAACCAGAAATTTTAAAATAATGTCCAGTATTTGAATCATTAACTATATTAATACTTGAGATATTCTTTAAGCTAATAACAAAACCATTAAAGTTAGAAGCAGTGATAGGTTTATTACTATCAAAATACACTTTGTCTGGTTCAGAATTATTAATTCTAAAGTTTGATAAAATTGGTGGTGAATTTGTTACTGTTAAATTTTTATTTTCGAAAGCATAAATTTTAAAACCTGCAAAAATAATAATGATTAAAAATAATTTTTGTACCATAAATCCATTGGATAAATAATTAATAATTTAGTTATTAATAGTTTATCATTCAACAATATACACCTAGCCCAACCACATAAAACATTACGTTTTAAGGCAACTAGGGAAGTGAATATTAAAAAATGAACGGATTTCTTTTCTTAGCGACGTCTTTCTTTAACGATAATATTTTTAAAAAATTGTATTAACTTATTTTTAAAACATTCTTCTATGAAAAACAAGCCAAAAGTATTTTCTAAATCTGAAGCAAATCTGAAGTTTTTTTTCTAAAACAATGAATTCTAGTTAATTGTTAACAAACAACCTTTTTTGTTAATAAATCAATCTTTTATAGTAAACTTGTAGTATGATTTTTAATTTAAAATTTACGTTAATAGCTATACTGCTTTTATTAATTTTATTAAGCTGTAAAAAGGAAAACAATACTCCTAATAATAGTGATACGTTTTTAATAAAAATACACGTAGATGAAAAATTAAACAATAAAAAAGTTTATTTAAAAAAACAAAATGAGATTTCTAACATCGTATTAGATTCAACAATAGTTAGAAATAGACAGGCATTATTTTCGGGTGAAATAGAATATCCTGAAGTTTATGGAATCTTTTTTGAAAATCGATCTCAAGGAATCTTCCCTATCATTGAAAAAGGAACAATCAAAATTAGAATAGATAATAACGATTTTAAGAATGCTCACATTACCGGCACACCACTTAATAATCAATTAAATTCTTATAAGAATAGCCTAAGAAATATTTCTTCAAAAATGAATAATCTCTTCCACGATTTTCAAAAAGCTAGAGCAGAGAACAATAGTAACAGAATCTCTGAAATTAATCAAAAGATGAAGCTTATAAATCAAGAAATGACCGATTATAAAGTCCATTTTGTTAAAAATAATTCGAATTCTTTCATAGCCTCTATGGTGTTGTTTTCTCTTGCAAATGAGAATATGATTGACAAAAAAATTGTAGAAGATCTTTACACAAGCCTTTCAAAAGAAGTTCAGCAAAGTACTTTCTCAAATAAAACACAAGAGATACTGAGCTCAGAAGCCTATCAAAACTAAGCCACATCTTTAACAAAAGTTTATCATAGCTTTAATATTAATTTGTGATTGTAGGTATTTAATTTGTTATAACAAAGCTGCCTATGACCAAACTATTACTACCAATATTTTTTTCGTTACTTGTTATTCAATGTTTCTCTCAAGATACTAGAAAGGTCATATCGGGCAAAATCAATATCGATTCTCTTTCTGCTGAAGGAATACATGTTATCAATACAACATCAGGTATAGCTACTTTAAGTAATGTATTAGGGGAATTTAGAATTAGAGTTAAACCAAGAGACACATTGTTGTTTTCGAGTATTCTGTTTGTCAATAAAGAGGTCATTATTACAAGAGAACATATCGAAAAACTATCAATTACCATTAAGCTCACGACAGATATTAATTACCTCGATGAAGTAACTTTATCCAATCTTAAACTAACAGGAAATTTAACACAAGACGTATTAGAAAATAAACTAGAAAATCATGTTGATGAATTTACCTTAAGTTTACCAAATGTTGGCAAGGCTCCAAAAAATGAAATAGAAGTAATAAGTGCTAGGTTTAATCAATTTTCTGGAATTATAGGCTCTTTATATGGTTGGATTTCAGGTGATACCAAACGCCTAAAAAAGATAAAACAACTAGCTACAGAAGACTTTTATATCAAAAAGATAAGAGAATTTATAAAAGACGATTTTTTTACTAATGAGTTAAAAATTAAAAAAGAAAATATTAATCGATTTTTACATTTTTGTAAAGG
>NZ_JBWQOJ010000065.1:0-3695 GCF_056591795.1 Maritimimonas sp. 2210JD6-3
TATATATTTTATTTAGAAAAAAAATGTTATTGAAGAAAATATAACAAGTGCTTGTTAAATACTTTCAAATTTTTATTTTTACACGAATTTCACCAATTATTACCTCCCCATAAACCTACAACGAGATTTAATACTGAAGGTTATAAATGTTTTAAGTTTATTCTTTACTTAACGTGATTTAGAATATTATAAAAAAGTTATATTTACAATGTTAAAAAAATTATTATGATTAAAAATGTGAACAGATACAAGTTTTTAAGTATCAATTTTTTATTAACTATGTCCTTCTTAGTGCTACTTACTGCTTGTGGAACAAAAAAAGATATAGTTTACTTCCAAGACGCTGATCAAATTAAGGTAAGTAACTCTATTAATAATTACAACCCAATTATAAGGCCAGACGATATATTAACTATAATTATTTCTGCACTTGATTACGATGCAGTTAAGGCCTTTAATCTCCCAGCGGTATCATTTGTTGGGGCAGATGGTAGTGTAGATAGACCAACACAACAGACTTATTTAGTGGACTCAGGAGGCAATATAAATTTTCCTGTTTTGGGAACATTAAAGTTAGGTGGGCTAAATAGAACTCAAGCTACTGAACTTATAAAAGGTATGTTGAAAGAATATGTTGTAGATCCTATTGTCAACATTAGAACTGTGAATTTTAAAATAACCGTATTAGGAGAAGTAAATAGACCAGGATCCTACTCTGTCCAAAATCAAAGAATTACAGTTTTAGAAGCTTTAGGTTTAGCAGGTGATTTGACATTGTATGCTAAAAGAAATAATGTATTAGTAATAAGGGAAAATCAAGGTAAAACTATTACTAATAGAGTAGATTTGACATCAGGAGAATTATTTAGTTCGCCTGTGTATTATTTAAATCAAAATGATGTAATATATGTTGAACCGAATAATTCTAGAGTAAAATCTTCTAATGTTGGGCCTAATGTAAACGCATCATTAAGTTTAGTTTCTACTTTAGCAACTGTAGCAGCCTTAATTGTCACTATTACTACAAATTAGTATATAAGTTAAAAAAATGGAATTTGAAATGAACAAAACTTCTTTTCGAAACAATGATGATTTACAAGGAAATAACCTTCATATTTTAGAACTTATTACTAAATATTTAAGATTCTGGAAATGGTTTATTGTTTCTGTTTTAATCATTCTTTTAATAACTTACTATAACTTAAATTTTTCGAGAAAGCAATATCAGATAGAAGCCTCTATAAAAATTAAAAATGAAAATAGAGGTGATCAATCAACATTATCGGTTTTTCAAGATTTAGGTATTGCTGGTGGTGTTAAAAATAACGTTGATGATGAAATTGAAATTTTGCAGTCAAAAGGACTCATATCAGAAACTATTAAATCACTAAATCTTAATGTTTCTTTTTATACTAATAAAAATAAAATAAGTGATTTTTTAGATAGTAATTTAAATTTTAATACAAATTTTTATGAAAATGAACGGTATAATGATCCACCTTTAAAAATAAATTTCTTTTTAAGTGACTCAGCTTTATATAAAACAAATTCTCAATTTTTGATCCAAATAAATTCTCTGACAGAATATACCTTTGTTGATTTTGAATCATCTAAAGAAACAAAACACTCATTTGGAGAGAAAGTCAATATGGGTTTTGGCAACATAATAATCACTCCAAATTCAGACTTGAAAAAAGAAAAATTAGTAGGAGAAGGTATTCTTGTAGTAATATCTCCAATCATAAATTTAACAAACTCTTATCAGAGCCGCTTGACCATAGAACCAGTTGTTTTATATTCAAATGTTTTAAAATTTACTTTAATTGAAAGTAATAAAAATAAAGGTGAAGATTTCTTAAATGAATTAATTAAAAAATATAACGATAGAGCTATATCTTTAAAAGAACAATTAACTAAAACTACTTCAGATTTTGTTACTAAAAGATTAGAAATTATTACTAATGAATTAAATGATGTTGATCTATCTGCTGAATCTATAAAATCAAGGTTTAAAATTTCTGACGCAGCCTCTCAAACCGGATTAAATCTAGAAAGTGTTCAAAGACTTGAGCAACAAATAGTAGCTACGAATACTGAATTAAAAAAAATTGAATTTATTAAAGGTTTTGTTTCAGAAAAAGATGATAACGAATTAATTCCAGATATTGACATAGGAGATCAAAATTCATTAGTATTTAAAGATCAATACAATAAATTGATGTTAGAAAAACAACGACTTTTAAAAACATCGACAGAAAAAAACCCTACAGTAGTAAATATAAATGAGCAATTAAGTAGTTTAAGAAATAATTTTCAAGAAAGTTTAAATAATTTAGAATCTTCACGAAAAATTACTTTGGGTGCACTTGAAAAACAAGATTCTAGAATTAACTCTAGGCTATATGCAGCACCAAGACAAGAGCGACAATATAGAGATATACAAAGGCAACAACAAATTAAGGAGTCTTTATACTTATACCTTCTTGAGAAAAGAGAAGAAACAGCCTTAACTCTTGGTGTTGCAGAACCAAATGCTCAGGTAATTGATTATGCTGTTAGCTTGCCTGATTCAGTAGCACCAAAAAAAATGCTTTCTTATTTTGGAGCTATTATAATGGGACTTTTAATACCAATAATAATTATTTTCTTAAAAGAATTATTAGATTCAAAAATTCACACAAAAGAAGATGTAGAAAAAGTTTTAGATGCTCCTATTATAGGTGATATTCCTAAATTTGATGGAAAGAAAAGATATTTAATTTCAAATGAAGATTACTCAAGCATAGCTGAGGCCTTTAGAATTTTAAGAACAAATCTAAAATTTATTTTACCAAATTCTAAAGAAAATTTGGGTAAAACCATTTTCATTACATCAACTATAGCACATGAAGGTAAATCTTTAGTAGCTACAAACTTAGCAACTTCCTTAGCTTTTACTGAAAAGAAAATATTACTCTTAGGTTTAGACATTAGAGCTCCGAAAATTGAACCTTATTTAAATGTTAGTAGTGAAAAAGGCATCACTAATTATGTCATAAATAACTCTATAAGCATAGAAGATATCACGGTAAAAGTCCCTAACGTAAAAGGCTTAGATGTAATTTTTTCTGGTGATTTGGCGCCAAACCCATCTGAGTTATTAATGAGTGCAAAAATTAATAATCTCTTTATTCATGCTAGAGAGCATTATGATTATATTATTGTAGATACTGCTGCATTTAGTATGGTGACAGATACCATGCTCATTAGCACCTTTGCTGATGCTTTTATTTATGTAATTAGAGCAAATTTCTTGGATAAAAGGGCATTAAAATACATAAACTCTCTTTACAAAGAGAAAAGGTTGAATAATATGGCAATTTTATTAAACGGAGTTGATCATAAAAAGACATATGGATATGGATATGGATATGGATATGGTACTACTTTTGAAAAATCTCAAAAGAAATGGTGGCAGCTCTTAAAAAAGTAAAAAGACAACATTTTAAGTCTTAAAAATTTTTTATTCTTCAATTTACTGCCCTATTTTGGGGGAATGATCAACCAAAAATCTTTCCAAAAGCTATATGGAAGTTCGTTATAGAGTCACAGAGAAGACAGCACGTGTTTTCATGTATAAGGACAAGAGAAGCAATGTGTCCTCAAGAGCAATAAATTCTATGAAGTATTGTAGGGGTTACGAAACAAGGTAAACT
>NZ_JBWQOJ010000066.1:0-3641 GCF_056591795.1 Maritimimonas sp. 2210JD6-3
TTAATAATCACATTTTTTACCATCACATTAGGTATTGGTTTTTGGGTATCAAAAAGATCGGGTAAAAATTCTACTGAGTTTTTTCTGTCTGGTAGAAGCATGCCTTGGTGGTTGTTGGGTGTTTCTATGGTTGCTACTACTTTTTCTACAGACACACCAAATCTGGTAACAGATATTGTGCGTACCAATGGTGTTTCTGGTAATTGGGTATGGTGGGCGTTTTTAATTACAGGTTTATTAACGGTTTTTGTGTATGCCAAACTGTGGCGTAAGTCGAATGTGAATACTGATTTAGAATTTTATGAGTTACGTTATGGCGGTAAGCCTGCTAGGTTTTTACGACAATTTAGAGCGATATACTTAGGGGTTATTTTTAATGTGATTACCATGTCTGCGGTGACATTAGCTGCGATTAAGATAGGAGGTGTGATGCTGGGACTAGAACCCTGGCAAACTGTTGTGAGTGCAGGGCTTATTACAGTAATCTTTAGTGCGGTTGGAGGTTTTAAAGGAGTTGTTTATACAGATTTTTTACTATTTTTTGTAGCGATGGGTGGTGCTATAGGAGCTGCTTATTATTTAGTAAACCTACCAGAAGTGGGAGGTATACAAACACTAATGGCAAATGAACATGTAGCAGATAAATTATCGATACTACCAGATTTCAGTAACACCCAAGCATTAATTACACTACTTATCATTCCGTTAGCAGTACAGTGGTGGAGTTCATGGTATCCTGGAGCAGAACCAGGCGGCGGTGGTTATATCGCCCAGCGAATGTTAGCCTCAAAAGATGAAAACCATGCCATAGGAGCTACATTTTTCTTTAACATTATGCATTATGCCATACGACCATGGCCATGGATATTGGTAGCGCTAGCATCATTAGTGGTGTTTCCTGATATTGCAAGTATTCAGGAGGCGTTTCCAAATATTTCAGAAGATAAGTTAGGGCATGATCTGGCCTATTCAGCAATGCTTACAAAATTACCCAGTGGTTTATTAGGGCTAGTACTAACCTCGCTCATAGCGGCCTACATGTCTACAATTTCAACACAATTAAATTGGGGTTCCTCGTATATAGTATATGATTTTTACAAACAACAGATCAATCCCAACGCTTCCGAAAAACGATTGGTAGCTGTTGGTAGAATTTCAACAGTGGTATTAATGGTGCTAAGTGCTTTGTTAGCTTTGTTGTTACAAAACGCTTTGCAGTTGTTTGAGCTGCTATTGGTATTTGGGGCAGGCACAGGGCTAGTATTTATACTTCGATGGTTTTGGTGGCGTATCAATGCCTGGACAGAGATAGCGGCCATGTTCGCTTCGGGTATAATCTCTTTACTGTTAAAATTAACACCTCTTGGAGCTTATTTTTTTGATGCCGAAAAAGGAATTTTTCCTGATTGGTTTGAATTTCCATTTGTAGTAGCAATAACAACTGCGATATGGCTGCTGGTAACCTATGTTACCCAACCTGAAAAGAAAAAGGTTTTATATAATTTTTATAAAAAGATACAGCCAGGAGGTCCAGGATGGCGCAGTGTTGTAGAAAAAGCAAAGCAAGAAGATGTGCCGATAGTAAATACTGATGAAAAATGGAGCGTTCCATCAGGTATTACAGCAATGCTATTAGGTTGTGTACTTATTTATAGCACTATGTTCGCTACAGGCTATTGGATCTATAGAGAAACAAACAAAGCAATGGTATTAACTATTGTAGCGATTATATCAGGATATTTATTGATAAAAGTTTGGAAAAGAATAAAAACAACGGTTTTATAAAAAACAAGAATAATGATTTTAGAATCACCAATTATGGAAAAAGGAATTAGTTATCAACGAGCGGGGCAATTTGAGGAGACTCGATTTGAAAAAATACACAATGTAGTTTTCGAAAATTCAAAAGAAGGTTCATTGATTGTCGCACAAGAAATAGCCAATCTCATCAAAGAGAAGCAATTAAAAAACGAAAACTGTGTCTTAGGCTTGGCAACTGGTTCATCGCCGATAAAAGTATATGAAGAATTGGTACGTATGCATAAAGAAGAAGACCTAAGTTTTTACAATGTAATTACGTTTAATCTGGATGAATACTATCCTATGGAAAAAGATAACATCCAAAGCTATCACTATTTTATGCATGAGCATTTGTTTAACCATATAGATATACTTCCAAAAAATATTCATATTCCCGATGGAAAAATAAAAGTAGAAGATATTTATCAGTATTGTGTTGATTATGAATTAGAAATAAAAGAGGTAGGTGGATTAGACTTTCAATTGTTAGGTATTGGCAGAACGGGCCATGTTGGTTTTAATGAACCAGGTTCCCATTATAATTCAGGAACACGAATCATTACCTTAGATCATATTACTAGGGTAGATGCAGCACCTGCTTTTCTTGGAATTGAGAATGTTCCTAGAAAAGCGATTACCATGGGTATCGCTACGGTAAGATCGGCAAACCGCATTGTATTGCTAGGTTGGGGGCAACATAAGGCATCTATATTAAAGGAAACTATAGAAGGGAAAATCTCTTCAGAAGTACCAGCAACGTATTTACAAGAACACGATAATACTACCTTTGTTTTAGATACTGAAGCGGCGTCAGAACTCACCAGAAATAAAACGCCTTGGTTGGTAGGATCACCTCAGTGGACAGAAAAGCTAAAGAATAAAGCCATTGTTTGGTTATGTGAGACTACACAAAAATCAATTTTAAGTCTGACAGATAAAGATTATAATGATCATGGTATGTCAGGTTTGTTGGCAGAACAAGGATCCGCTTATGATATTAATATTGATATGTTCAACAAATTGCAACATACTATTACAGGTTGGCCTGGAGGAAAACCAAATGCAGATGATACCAATAGGCCAGAGCGAGCAAATCCTGCGAAAAAAAGAGTTATTATTTTCAGTCCACACCCAGATGATGATGTGATATCTATGGGAGGCACCTTTGATCGGTTGGTAGAACAAGGCCATGAAGTGCATGTTGTCTATCAAACATCTGGGAATATAGCGGTTTCAGATAAAGAAGCATTAAAATTTGTAGAGATAGCACAAGGTTTAGGGGCAGTTGATGCTCAAAAGACATTAAACGATCTTCAAAATAAGAAAGAGAATTCAATAGATACAGAAGAAGTAAGAAGATTAAAGGGCTTAATAAGAAGAGGTGAGTCATACGCAGCTACCCGATATATTGGTTTAGAAGATTCGCATGTTCATTTTTTAGATTTGCCATTTTATGAAACGGGTACTATAAAAAAGAACAAACTTTCACAAGCTGATATCGATCTAATGTGCAGTATGATTAAAGAAATACAACCGCATCAGATTTATGCCGCTGGAGATTTAGCAGATCCTCATGGCACCCATAAAGTTTGCCTAGATGCATTGTTTGAAGCATTAGAACAATTAAAAGAACAATTTTATATGAAAGATTGTTGGGTATGGTTGTATAGAGGCGCATGGCACGAGTGGGACATTCATGAAATAGAGATGGCAGTTCCTATGAGTCCAGATCAGGTATTAAAGAAACGCCATGCCATTTTTTATCATCAGTCACAAAAAGATGGAGTTATGTTTCAAGGTGAAGACTCTAGAGAATTTTGGATGCGAGCTGAAGAACGCAA
>NZ_JBWQOJ010000067.1:0-3632 GCF_056591795.1 Maritimimonas sp. 2210JD6-3
CAATAAGATAATATTTATCTCATTATATTTTTTGTGAAGTTTTTTACCTTTTTATCTAATTCAATTATTTCTTATTGGGTAATTTCTTCTTTAACTTCTATACGAATTAGGTTTTTTTAAAATTTCGTCGGTATCTGCATACATAAGTAAAGTTTTACAAAGCTATTTCTAATCGTTTTAATAGGCTATCGGCATCTGCTGTGAGTTGATTAAATGTTGTATGATTGTCTGCAATAATATGCCCAATAATCAAATCTTTTAATTTTTTATTATGAGTGTGTAAAAAGGTTTCAAACAACTGTCCTTCATTGGCACTACCTTTTCCATGTGAAGCAATTATAATAGCACTAAAAGTATTCATTTCCTTACTTAATGTATTAAAAAAACGTTTTTGATTTACCTTACCTTTTCCGTCTAAGAAAGATTCAACTTTTTGTAATAATTTCCAATTATCTTTATGATGATGGCGTTTTGTATTGTCACTTTTTGAAGCGAAAAATTCATAAATTTCTGCTTCTTTATGATCTAATTTTACTAATCCTACTTTTGTTTTCATGTTTTTAATTTTTATTGATGTAAAGGTTTAGTTTTAATTATTCTAATTCAAGTTTTTTATAGCTATCTATGTGTATATTTCAGAAATTTGAACATAATAGTATTTATACACTTTTGTACATGGTACATTGTTTTTTTAAAATAAAAGAAACCCACTTTGTTTTTGATATAATAAAAGGAGATGATATATCTAATTTAACGTGTTTTCTTTACTACACGCCCGTTTAAAGGTTGTTCATTTCTGTAGTTATTTATAGGCATTAATTTTTGTAATTCTTTTACTTGCTTTAATGAAATGGTAATGGGTTCTTTAAATATAAGCCAGTTTACATCTTCTGTACAAGGAGGGGTAGTTAAAGAACCTACATAACTGTAATACCCTTTATCTTTTGGTAAGTTTTTATTGAGGTCGAAGCTAGTATTGACTGGTTTTGTTTGCCCTTTTTCAAGCGGTAAATAACTTTCTAAAAAGTTAAAAGGCGCGCTACTGTTACCTTCTTTTACCATAATGGCAAGCACTGCATATTGGTTGTTATCACTCACATGCACCATGTGAATTACCATGGGGTAACGTATTCCGTTTATGGTATGTTCTGCAGATTCGTGGAAATGTATTTGTTTTAAGGCATATTTTTCGCCTTTGTAGTTAAGATAATCTCCTGGTTCAAAATTATACTGAATGGAATGCCCATTATTAATAACATTATGAATTTTTGTTGCAGATGCATAATGAATATCTAGTGGTTTTAAAGAAGTATCTAACTTCGCATCTTTATCAATGATATTGATGGGCGATTGATATTTACCTCCACAATCTGAATCTTTTTCAATTTCTGCCCAATGTTTCGGTCCTGTTACTCCTTCATAGCTCCAATGTTGTTTTTCTTGTTTAACAGGGGTTACTGTCTCAACTTCAAGTACATCGCCTTGATCGTCAACCACAACTTCATCAGTTATTTGGTATTCTTTAGTTTTTTCCTTTTTAGTGTTACATGCAAATGTTATTATACATAACATAACTAACGCTATTAACTTTGTTATTTTCATCTGTTTTAAATTTATATATAGTATTTTAAAGTAGTTTGTAAAATGTGATTCATTTTTAGGTAAAAATTGTTATTGATGTGGTAATCTATAATTAAAGAATTTCATGAGCTGTAATTCTCTTTTGTTTGTGCCATTGACAGCATAGGAATTAGCAATAATAAATAATACCCCTTTCTTCATGATATTTAGTTAAAAAATTATGATACAAAGGTTTTGATTACTTGCTTAGTTACAAAGAAATATATAAGAGTGAGCGTTCATATTTCTGAAATTTGTACGTAATAGAAGTATCAGAGATTATAAAGATAAAAGCGAAGTAATAAATAATGATTACCCCGCTTTCAAATCAACTAGAATTAATCAACCAAAAAAATCACGCTACGACATTTCTGTTTGATGCTTTTTGAGAAAATCTTCGATTTTTTTGTTTTTTTTTAATTTTTTGCAAGTTTTTTACTCTCGTCACGTATCTTAATGGCTATTGTTAGAGCTATTAAAAATACTATAAACAAATAAATTTACATTTATTACTAATAACTTCAAAGTTGTCTCCAGGCAACCTTTTTAATTTATAAAATCATCAAATCTAAGTTTGAATAGCTTACTTTTCATAAACTCATTTTAAAAATTCCTATTAAAAATACATGTCTTAAATCATGTTTTGAGACATCTTAATGTTTCTAAGAAACATATACTCAGTCATTTCTATTACTTTTTTATGGAACTTCGTTGGGAGCTCAAAAATCAAAAAGCATGCATTAAATATTAATAGCATTTTAAACCATTTAATTGAGTACAGTTACTCTATACTCATTAAACTAAAATTAACATTTATGAAAACAATTAAAATATTGCTACTAAGTGTAGTGATGACAGGTATCTTTTTTTCTTGCCAAGAAGAAGGAATAGATATGGAAACAGAAGATAATGTAATAACCAAAGAACAGCTTGCGAAGTTGCACGATTTGGGAATTAACACAGAAAATGTGACTATTAAAAGTATTACTGATTTAGATGGAATCACAGAAGACTATTTTGTAAACGGTACAGATTTGTCCATATCTGTAAAAGAAGTTGATGCATACGTCATTCCTCAAACTAAACAATACCATACCAGAAATTTAGTTTCAGGTAGAAATCGTACCATTAATGTATTGGGGTACACAGGCGGTGGTGGTAACGGTTTAGATAATACTAACAGAGAAGGATTAAGACGAGCAGTAGCTAACTATAATCGTGTAAATTCATCTTTACAAATGAACTTAAGCTTTGGTACTAACTATCAAGCTGCCGACTTAGTGGTATATGTACGCTCAGATTTGGGTTCTGGTGGTTTAGCTGGCTTTCCTTCTAATGGAAGAGCTTATAAATGGGCACGTATTGGACCAAGAGTTAGTCAATACGGAGCAACATACTCAAGTCATGTAATAACACATGAGATGGGTCACTGTGTAGGGTTACGCCATACAGATTGGTTTAGTAGAGTATGTGACAATGGTCAAAATGAAGGAGAAGGCTATGATGGCGCTTATCATATTCCAGGTACTCCAACAGGAATTGATAGAGAATCAGTAATGATATCCTGCCCAACAGGAAATGAAAATGGTGCTTTTAGCCGATATGATGTTGTAGCATTAGAATATTTGTATTAATTTTTTGATTATCCGTAATGAGTCATAAAAGGTGCTCGTCAACCTGAACTTGTTTCAAGTTCTCATTGTAAATACTTGATTTATTGAATGATGAGATTCCGAAATAAATTCAAGAATGACACTTTAAAATATATTTATGACATAAAACGGATGTACAATTAATTTTTTAGACTACTCATAATTATTTGATAAGGAGTTACAGTTTTTTTTTGTAGCTCCTTATTTTAATTAAAATCACAACTATTCTACTTTAAATTAATTTAATTTTTTATGATAATGATAGGTCTAACTCATAACCCGAAAGTCACTGGTTCGAATACAATTGACCACAACTAGAATTGAAAAAGAGCAAAGTCTGGTACTATTTTTTATTTAAAT
>NZ_JBWQOJ010000068.1:0-3013 GCF_056591795.1 Maritimimonas sp. 2210JD6-3
ATTAATAACACATCACAATCAGATAAGTTTATTTGGCTCTATATTTTAGGAGGATTATCAATTTTAAGTGGTTTTATAATTTTGCAAAACCCTATAGTATTGGTTTAACCATCACTACTTTTTTAGGTATTTACTTTACTGCATATCGATTAACACTAGCTTTTCAGTTATAAAATGGAGAAAATACTATGTTTAACAAAAAAATTATTATAAAAATACTTGTTATTTAATCCATTATAAATACATTATTTTTGAAATCTGTAATTCTAAAATAGGTTACAGGTTTTTTATGGAATTAAACTACAATATTGTAAGCATTTTAGATATCCTTGGTGTTGTACAAGGATTACTTTTCGGTACCATATTACTATGGATGCACTCTAAAAAACATAAACCTACACGTTATTTGGGTTTGTTTATTTTATTATTTTCGCTAGAGCCCATCTCTAATATTTTAAACGATTTAGGTATATTAAATCAATACCCTCAGTTAGAATTATTTCCAACTCATTTTCACTTTTTGGCATTTCCACTATTCTATATTTATATTCAGGAAATTTCGATTTTTGATGGAGAGAATCCCAATTATAAAGTATTAATTCCAGGAATAATTGAAGTTATTGTTGGTTTGATTATCTTCTTATTACCTGTAGCTACTAAACTATATTTAAAAAACTCAACCTATAGTTTAATCTATTTTATTATAGGGTTATTATATTCTATTTATATAGGCGTTTTAACCATTCGTTGGATTATTAAACATCAGCATGAGGTTAACAATCAGTTTTCAGAAACACTTCATAAAAAATTACATTGGGCTAAATTATTTGTATATGTGAGTATTGGTTTTCAATTATTATTGCTTGTTAACTACTTTTTAAATAACCATGTTTGGTATATATTGGTAACGTTGTTAAATGTTATCCTCATTTATTGGGTGTCATTTAAGGGCATTGTACAAGAAAATGTGTCCTCATTATTTGTAAGTTTTTCTTACCATAAAGAAGAAAATTCTACTTCTAAAAAAATAACACCAAAAGAAAAACCAATTACAACTACACTAACGGCAGAAAGCAAAAAGTCCAAATTTATGAACACTCAAGAAATGAGTGAGGTGCTAGATATAGTTGAAGATTATGTGACAAATTCTGAATGTTATATTAAAGACGATCTTACCATTATAGATGTAGCTGAAGCTACTAACATTCATCCCAAACGCATTTCACATTCATTAAACAATCTTAAACACTCAAATTTTAATAATTATATTAATAAGTTTAGGGTGCTAAAAGCTAAAAAACTTCTAAAAGATGATGCTACACTTAATCTATCTATTGAAGGTATAGGTATGGAAGCGGGCTTTCATTCTAAAGCCACATTTTATACTTCATTTAAAAAAATTGAAGGCTGCACACCAGCTTATTACAGAGACGTTTAGTACTTAGAAACACGATTAGTTTAAATTTCAGAAATCCATACTTTAAGAGTGCCTAATTCTTTTTTACAAGCATTTTTCTTCACGAACTTTGTTATGTTAGTTTGAATAGTTAATTTTTTCATGACTTGGATTTTTGGTTAATAAAAAAGGCTCTCTAAAAACAGAATAGTAGAGAGCCTTTTTAAAATAAGTTAATTGTTCACAAAAATTAATAATATGATAAAGGTAGAACATATAGATCATGTTGTGCTTACGGTAGCTTCTATAAATCGTGCCTGTAATTTTTACCAAAAATTAGGGATGGACGTAGTAACTGAATTAGATGGTAGTAGAGCGTTAAAATTTGGTAATCAGAAAATCCATTTGTATCAATTAGGTAAAGAGTACACCCCTAAAGCACGTAATACACTTTCAGGATGCGTTGATATATGTTTTTCTACAAAAATATCATTACAAGAAGTTGTAAAAAAGTTAGAGAAACATAAGATAACTATAATTGAAAAAGTAATACAACCACCATATTTAAAGAGTGGTATAATGTCAGTTTACTTTCGAGATCCAGACGGTAATCTTATAGAGATATCAAATAATCAAGGGCATGGATAAGATAAAACAAAGACTTGTATTAAAATGAAAGGCATAACAATAGAAAAACGAATAGCTATTGAACTGCCAAAATCCGAAAGAAAAAAGACAACTATAAGTTATTTACCATGTCAATTATTTTTAGGAAACATATTGCCATTAGGTTTTGCAAGTATGATTTATTTATTGTTTCGCTCTGAAACTTTAATAGTATTTAATGTATTAGAAAAATTAAATGTTTTAAATAGTTTACAATTCGTGAGAAGCCATAATGTAATTGCTACTATGCAATTACCAGAGTGGTTTTTGTATGCATTACCCGATGGTTTGTATAATTTTAGTTTTACATCTTTACTATTACTCTTGTGGGGAAATAACATAACCAAAAATAGTGTAATCTGGATTTGCCTTGTGCCATTACTGGCAATAATTTCTGAATCATTACAGTTTTTAGGCTGGTTTCCTGGAACCTACAATCCAATAGATTTAGTACTATATATAGTTGGTTTTATGCTACCATTTTATTTATTTAGAAGAAAGTTGTTGTTAAACATAAGTAACAACAACAAAAAAGTTTTTTCTAAAATTGTGATCGTAATTTATCTTTTTTTAGCATGTATTGCTGGCGATGTGGCATTGCTCCAATTTCAGTTTTCTTTTTAAAACACATCAGTAATTCAACATTTTAATAAAAAGAAGTAGAACACTATAATTAGTTTACTTTCCGTATTGGATTTTGATGAAAACATGCAACTAGCATTTGATATAGTTCAGGATGCTTTTTTTGAAGCAAATCAGGGCGTTCAAAAAAAATATTCTGAAGCTACCGAAAAAAAACTCGGCTTCATTTGTTCCGCCGTAATTTCTAATATCTGAAAGATTGTTTTTAATTGCCTCCATTTCACTATGTATGAGCTTTAACCAAGGTATTATATATTGCTGCTCCATTAAACGTTCTGGAATACCATTTGTTACCCCATCTAATTTATC
>NZ_JBWQOJ010000069.1:0-2892 GCF_056591795.1 Maritimimonas sp. 2210JD6-3
AAAAAGACTAATTGAAGAAACCTACAAACTAGACCAAAATAATTTTGCCAATGCAAAAACTGCTCTTACTCGAGTATCTTTTGAATGTACACTAAAGTTTATCGTTGAAAACACAAATAAGACTAATAGGAAACCTATAAATACTTCTAATCATTTTGCTTTAGCATACAAATCAAAAAGCCATAAACCTTTACCCTATACAAATTTTGATATATTAAAAACAAAATTTACAGAACTCATAACGAATACAGGAATCAGAAAAGCATTTGAAGATTTCGATTTACAACGTTCACATCAAATAATTCACAACTACAGAGTTGGTGCTGTACCAGCTGATGCTAAAGGCATTTGTGATAACTTAATTGATTTAATTGAGTTTATGTTACAAGACGAGAATGATTTGTTAAACTCAATTGATTTAACAAAATTGTAATATGTTCTATTCACCATTAAGATATCCAGGAGGTAAAAATAAACTTTCGGCTTTTATCGCTAAAATTTGTTTAGATAATAATATCAATGGACATTATGTTGAACCATATTCAGGAGGTGCTTCTGTAGCTTTGTTTTTACTTATCGAGGGTTTTGTTCAAAAGATTACGATAAACGACAGAGACCGTTCAATTTATGCTTTTTGGCATTCAGTTCTAAATAAAACTAACCAATTATGTGAATTGATAGAAAATGCAGAACTATCAATAGAAGAATGGAAAAAACAAAAAGCAGTTCAATCAAACAAAAAAAAGGCTGATTTACTTGATTTAGGTTTTTCTACATTTTATTTAAATCGCACTAATCGTTCCGGAATTATTAACGCTGGAGTTATGGGTGGAGTTGAACAGAATGGGAATTATTTAATGGATTGTAGATTTAATAAAACGGAATTAATACAAAGAATAAGAAACATTGCTAGTCACAAAAAAAACATTCGTCTTTACAAAAAAGATGCTGTCAAATTAATTGACAAAATAGAACAAGAAGCTCAAACTGACAATGTAGTTTTTTATTTCGACCCACCATATTATCTAAAAGCAAGTACGCTTTATATGAACCATTACGAAGATAAGAACCATAAAAAGGTTAGTGACAAGATTAAGTCTATTCAAAACATTAAGTGGATTGTTTCGTATGACAATGTTCCAGAAATTCAAAAACTGTATGCAGAATGTCCTAAAAAAGAGTTTTCATTTAAACACACCGCTTATGAAATTAGAGAAGGAAAAGAAATAATGTTTTTTAGCGAAAATATTGAACAACCCGAAATCGAAGATTGGAACCCATTGAGATTTAAACTGAAAAGAGGAAAAACTACCGCCAACATTGTGTCCTATGAAAAGCACTAGCCCAGTTCTTCAAAGTTACTATTTATTATTTTAATTATCTCATATTGATGATTTTGGGGTGTTGAATTGTTGGTAATTCCGATAGGATTATCAATACTTCAACACCTTATATAACTTGCTCCGCATCCTATTTGTGATCTACTCTTTTGAGTCGTCACCAGCATCTGTATGATTATAAGTTATAATAAGCCTAGCCACTTGCTATAAAAATGTGATACTAAATCATTTAGTTCACCCACGGTGTTTTGTGATATAGGCTTTGAATACTTCTCTGTGAGCTTTGTTATTGGTTTATATTTTATTCTATTCTATTCTATAACTCCTATTTCATAAGGTGTCTCTGTTTTTATTACTGCTAAAGTTCTGCTAAGTAACTTTCTTGCTACTTTAATGATGATACTCTTCACATTCTTTCCCTGATGTTTACGATAATACGACTGCATTACAGGATCTGTACGTATAGCTTGCCAGGAGGCTTCTATAAAATAAGAACGTATCAAACGATGTGCTCTTGGGGTTATGCCCATGGTCTTACTATTAGTTCCACTCTGATAAACTCCTGGTGCCAATCCTACATAGCCTGATAAATGTTTTAGGTTATTAAACCGTCGCAAATCACCCAATTCACTTAATATCCCACAGGCCACTATACCACCTATTCCTGGGATACTCCGAAGTAAATAATAATCCTTCTTAAAATGCTTTCGACAATAAGCTCTTAACTCATTACTTACCAAACGTAAATCTGAATCTACAAATCGAAAATAACGCATCCGACTCTCTAAGCTTGACTTTGCTATAGGATACTGGAACTCAATAGCGTCTAACCAATTACGGAAATTATGACTCCAATGGTCATTATCATACTGCTCTGGTATCTTGATACCGAAATACAACAATTGCATCTTGATATAGCTCTTAATACGCCTAAAGTCCTTAACCAAATCATTTCGCCTTCTAAACAAACTACGTAAGGCTTCTCGATGCATGTCGGGAACATGAATACTGGTTAATCGACCATCTTTTAACTCTCTACTTATCAACTGTGCATCAATACGGTCGGTCTTGGTGTAACGTTCTTTACCTCTGCGATGAATATCCGCTGGATTTACAACCAATGATTTCCACCCATAACTCTCAAATCTACGATGAGCATAATAACCACAACACCCTGCTTCATAAGCTACACTGACTTCATGATTTCTGAAATGTTTATCTACATAAGCTTTCAATTGATCTGGCTCAGGTGGCATACTAAAGGACTTGCCTGAAAACAAGTCTGTAGAACAATGAACTTTCCAACTTCGCTTGTGTATGTCAATCCCTATATATAACTTTGGTAAGGCAGTAATTTGAGTTTCCATATCTTAATCGTTTTTATTTACTTTAAAGATACTCGACTTACTGCTTTTTCATCGATGCTATAAGTAATAGCGGTTTAAGTGATAAAACAAAAGTATAAACAATAAGATGAAGGTCAGTGCTAAACTGAAAAGTTTGTGTGTAGAAATCCGCTACTACTCATACACGTGACCGTTGTACACCATAT
>NZ_JBWQOJ010000070.1:0-2862 GCF_056591795.1 Maritimimonas sp. 2210JD6-3
GAAAAAACGAAAATAGATTATGATTAAAGGACTTTATGAAACACATTTGTACGTTGAGAATTTGGAAAACTCAATCGAATTTTATTCTAAAGTTCTTGGGCTAAAACAATGTCGCTTTGGAGAGGAACGGAGGACTGCCTTCTTCTGGATAGGAAAAGATAAACAAGCAATGCTTGGATTATGGGAAAAACCGAAAGAAGAAATTGATTTACGACATTTCGCTTTCGAATGTGACCCTGAATGGATAATAAATGAATCGGTTGACTTTTTAAAATCTCACAACTTAAACTATTGGAATTTTCTGCAAGACGATAATGAAAAGCCAATGGTTTTTTGTTGGATGCCAGCTGTATCTATATATTTTAGCGATCCGGACGGACATTATCTCGAATTCATCGGAATTTTACCTGGAAAGACAAAAGAGAATGACGAAAAGCAAGTCGTTACTTACGAACAATGGCTTAAAACAAAAGATTGAATAAAAACGCCATACAACAATGTATCCGCAATTACGGCGTCCCGATAGCTATCGGGACGACTACGTCCAAATCCATCCCGCCTTTACCGAACGGCACGTTCGGGCGCACTCGTAATTGCTAAAGTCTGTGCTAACTCCTGCCGGCGGGCAGGCGAAAATTAACGCATATTAAGCCATTGCTGACGCTTACACGGGAAACCATTGTGCTTCATTAAAAAGTGTGTTTCGATTATCGAATCAACAGTTTATACCACCAAGAAAAATTCTAAAAAAACACATATGTATTAATAGATAGTTTTGTTTCTTCTTATTTTATATATATTTGTTTAATTAATATAAATAATCATCATGATAAGCCTTATTCCGACAGAGAAAATTATTGAACGTCTTCGGTATGAAAATCCATGGTGGATTACCAAAGAGATTCCAAACACATATAGCTCAATGTCTAAGAGGTTATATTTCGACCTATTTTATCCATTGGTAATTGAAACAAGCATTAAAAGAGCTTTAGTCCTTATGGGACCTAGAAGGGTTGGTAAAACAGTAATGTTATTTCATTGCATTGATAACTTATTAAAAGAAGGAACGAATCCACATAAACTATTCTTCATAGGTATTGACAACCCTATTTACGTTAATTTAAGCTTGGAAGATATATTAACTCTATGCAAAAAATCTTTAAATCTTGAATATCTTGATGGTTGTTATGTCTTCTTTGATGAAATACAATACTTGAAAGATTGGGAAAGACATTTAAAAGTATTAGTTGACTCATATCCAGAAACCAAGTTTATTGTTTCTGGCTCAGCTGCCGCAGCTCTAAAATGGCATAGTACGGAAAGCGGAGCGGGTAGATTTACCGATTTCTTGTTACCGCCATTAACATTTCAAGAATATACCCATTTAAAAAAATTAGATCATTTGATTTTTGACGGTTATATCCAATATGGAGATAAGCACATAAATTATTGCTTAACTCATGATTCAAAAGCATTAAATAAAGAATTTATCCATTATTTAAATTTCGGAGGATACCCAGAGGTAGTATTATCTGAAAAAATACAGGGAGATATGGGTAGATATGTAAAAAACGACATTGTAGACAAAGTTTTACTTCGGGATTTGCCAAGTTTATATGGAATCAAAGACGTTCAAGAATTAAACAGATTTTTTACATACATCGCATATAATACTGGAAATGAATTTTCTTATGAGACCATGTCTAGGGAAAGTGGCATTCAAAAAGACACGTTAAAAAAATATCTAGAATATTTGGAAGCAGCTTTCCTAATTAAGGTGTTAAAGAAGGTTGGAGTCAATGCAAAAAGATTAAAAAGAATAACAAGTTTCAAGGTATATCTAACAAATCCTTCACTTCGTACTGCTTTATTTTCTCCAATAAGTGAAATAGACCAAGAAATGGGAAACATGGTGGAAACAGCAATTCTCTCACAATGGATGCATAGAGAGCAACTAGACTTAACATATGCTAGATGGAAGGACGGAAGAAACGAAGGTGAAGTAGACCTTGTATTAGTGGACGACAAAAGTTATAAACCTGTTTGGGGAGTAGAAATTAAATGGAGTAACCGATATTTTGATCAACCTCAAGAGCTGAAAAGTTTAATTAAATTTTGTGAAACAAATAAATTTGAATATGCTGTTGTTACTTCCATTGACCAGATAGGCATGAAAGAAACACGAGGCTTGAAATTTACTTTTCTTCCTGCTTCGATATATGCATATAACATAGGACAAATCACATTGAAAATGAAAACCAATAATTAAACCGCTACCAGCTAGTAGATTTGATTTCCGCCTATACGGCGGCTAAAGGCTACTCATCTGCAATCTTAAATTTCCATCTTTTATCCTCCAAGTCTTAATTCTCGATATGTTCCATAAGCATTTCATCTGTTATTGTACCTTACACCATTTCTAATCCTAAATAACTCAATTAAAATGCGCCTTTTCACCTTATATTTCAAAATAAAAATAACCCGTAGCTATGGCTATGACTAATTTTTCTTTTTTATCTAACGCAAAAACTCATCATTTTTCTGCTGTGTAATTTAGCATTAGAACTGGTATTATAGCTAAATCATTATAAGTTATCATATTATTTTATGTCTTTATGCATGGCATAATCATTAGATTTCGGCACGCATGTTTTTAGTATGACATAAGAGAACCATTGCTATGAACCTGCTTGCTGGTAGGCAGGAATGCAGTCTCAGAACGCGTAAACAGCATCCTAAAAGACGAATTTTATCTCGACCAAACATTTACTGACATAGCTCACGCTAAAAGAGCTGCAAAAAATGCAATGAATTTATACAACGAAATAAGATTACATGTATCTTTAGACTATAAAACACCTA
>NZ_JBWQOJ010000071.1:0-2588 GCF_056591795.1 Maritimimonas sp. 2210JD6-3
AAACTACCTTGAAAAGGAAAATGAAGAAAAAAACCTTGGACAACAGGAGTACTTCTTTGACCAAAACAACGACAGGATAAATCCAGAAGAAGTTATCACGGAAATAGACAACAATACCTCAAAGCTCAACAAAAAAGACCCGAAATTCTATTCTATGGTTGTCAGTCCTTCCCAAAGGGAATTAAAGACCATAAATAACGACCCTGAAAAACTACGTCAATACGTTAGGGAACTGATGAAGGACTATGCCGCTTCTTTCCATAGAAACAAAGCAGTCACCGTTGATGATATAAAATACTATGCCAAGGTAGAAAAACAACGTACCTATAAAGGTTCAGACAAAGAAATCAGGGAAAACCAACCCTATGCTACAAAAATATTGCAGTTAAAAAAGGAAATCAGAAAGATTGAAAGAGGAGAATCAAAAGGCCATGTCAAAAGCCTTCGTAAAGAAATAGACCGTCTGGAGAAAGACGCTCCTCATCAGATTGATGGCAAACGTATTGTTCGCGGTATGAAAAAAGAAGGCATGCAAAATCATGTGCATGTTATCGTCAGTCATAAGGACGTCACCAATTCCTTTAAACTATCACCTTTATCGCAACATAAGGAAGCAGAGACCATTCTAAATGGAAAAACCATAAAACAGGGCTTTAACAGGGACAAGTTCTTTGAAGCTGCCGAAAAGACCTTTGACAGAACATTCAAACACAAAAGGAACTTTATAGAAACCTATAAGGTAAGAAACGTATTTGATAAAGACCCAAAGCGCTTTTTAGCCTTATTGGCAGGATTACCAACAACAGAAAAACAAGCGGCAATTAAACTATTGTTCAAGGCCGGGGTAAAGGTACCTAACATCTCGATCAATAAAGCACAACTGGCGTATAAAGCCCTTATGAAATTAAAAAGAGGTGTAGAAACAGCCATGGATTCAGGCTCCATAGGCATTTAACCAATAGATGATGACAGATATACCCATATATACAATAATAGCAGCATGGGGTTTGGGAGCGCTGATATCCTATACTTTCAATAAATATACTCGACAGGGATTTTTGATGATATTCCTCAGTCTGATTTTAGCATCCATTATCATAAGCAGCAAAGTAGGTTTTCAATCACTGTTAAAAGGTATAATGCTCATGGTTTTACCATTGCAATTTATCAACGTTATTATCTATGCCTATCACGGCACAAACGCAAAAGACTGGACATTGAGAAAGGAATACAAAGTAACAATGGAAACACGGGGTGGTAAGTTGGTTTTGGACAATATCCGAAGGGGTATCTCAGTGATTGCGGCTGCAGGAAGCGGAAAGACAGAAAGTGTTATTTACAATCTAATGGTACATTTCAAAAAGCATAAGTTTTGTGGTGTTGTCCATGATTATAAGAATTTTGAGATTACTGAAATGGCCTATCCTTTATATCAAAACAGTGGCAACAAATTCTATATTGTTTCTTTTGACCCCATTTATTCCAGAGTTAACCCAATAGCTTCCAAATATCTACCTGATGAAGAAAGTGTATATGAAGTATCCAGGGTGCTATTGGAGAATCTTTTAGAGACAAAAGAAGCTGATGACAATAGTACCTCTAGGTTTTTTAGAGATGTTGTGGAGGGGCTTATTAGCGGGCTTATATGGAGACTCAAGACCGATTACCCCGACTATTGCACGATACCGCATTTAATAGCCCTCTACCAGCAATTGAATATAAAAGGGCTGATAAAATTCCTGAAAGGAAATATCACTTCCAGGGCGATGGCAGATGCTTTTATCAGTGGTGTAGGTTCAGAGAGACAAACTGCAGGAGTAAAAAGTACACTGGCCAATGCTTTTAAGAAGATCAGTACAAAAAAGATATTCATGGCACTATCATCAGATGATATTCCATTGGATATCAATAACCCTGAAAACCCTTCGGTTATTTGTGTTGTGAATAACCCTAAAAAGGATGCTTCTTTATCACCTGTAATAGCTACAATAATACATACTATCACCAAACAAATGAGTGAACGGGGACAAAAACCTTCTTTTGTTCTATTGGAAGAAGCACCTACCATAAGATTGCCCAATATGCACCGTATTCCGGCAACACTGAGAAGCTATGAAATTACCACGGTTTATGTAATGCAGGATAAAATCCAAAACGATATGTTATACGGAGAAAAGGCCAGCAAGGCTATTTTAAGTAACCTATCCTATCAGTTTTTCGGAAAGGTAAATGATCCTGATACCGCTAAATACTATGAACGTTTCTTCGAGATTGTGAAGAATCCAACCAAAAGTGTAAGCAAAGGAACGGGACTCTCATGGGAAGCGCGAATTACCAAAGGAGAACGGGAAGTGCCCAAACGCAGGGCGGAGATTTTCTTTAGGTTGAAGCAAGGCGAGTTCGTGGTATTCGCCGATGGAAAGGACAAGAAGGTACGATTTAGGGCTCCCGTTATAGACAGGAGCTTACCGTCACCAAAAGAAATGACCGCAGTGGATTTGGAGGAGAATTTTATTAAAATCCATAGTGAGGTGAAATCTATGTTTAATACTAAAGTTATTTAAACTATGAATAATCAATTTTAACTA
>NZ_JBWQOJ010000072.1:0-2496 GCF_056591795.1 Maritimimonas sp. 2210JD6-3
TTATGACCCAGCACAGCAAAATTAATGGAAATTAACCAGTATAAACCAAAAAAAAAAGAACTTCAAAACTATATTGAAAGTTATTATATACTCACTCATTCTGAAAAAGAAAAAGAAGTAAGCTATCTTACTTTCCCTACTTTATTTTCAGTTGTGGCTGTTGTTCTTAATGCACAGAACGTTATTACCTCAAAAAAAATTACTACTAAATTCTGTTCCTCAAAAGACCTTGAAACAAGTCTTGTTTGCAGATTCAACAAGCCAATTTGTTTTCAATATAAAGGAGAAATTAAAGAAGTCTGTATTTATTTTAAACCTCTTGGACTTAATGCTTTTTTGCAAAAACCATTGGAAAGTTATAGTAGTAGCTTTTTTGATGAATTTATTCCTTTTTCAGACTATGACATAAAAATGAAAAAAATATTAGAAATAAAAGATAATAATCTATTATCAGCAGAAATTGAAGAATATTGGTTGAAAAAATTGATTGGATTTAAGCATCCATTTTTATTTGATGCAATTAAGAAAATTCAAGAAATTTCCCATATAACTACTTTTGAATTGGCAGAAGAATACAACATTAGTCAAAAGACACTCATTAATCATTTCAAAAAACATTTATGCAAAACACCGACTGAATACAAAAAAATATCTCGTTTTCGAAAGGCGTTAAATGCCAAACGTTTTTCCAATGGAAGTAATAATATGACTGAACTCGCATACATGTTGAACTTCTTTGACCAATCACATATGATTTCCAGCTTTAAGTCCTTGACAGGTCTTACACCAAAGTTGTTTTTTAAAAATCTATCAAACATTGGAGTAAATAATATAAACTGGATTTTTGATGTAAGGTAAATCTTTTACAATTTTAGTATTGTTCGGTTTATCAAATTTGTGATTCATCAGAATTGAATTCAATATGAAAAGCAACATTATTTTAATCTTACTTTCAATTTTCTTTTTTGGCTGTAGTACAGACCATAATAATGAATCAAAGAGAATTATTGAAACTTCAACAATCAAGGAAGTATTACTAATTGGAACATTACATTATGACAATCCAGGTGCTGATGTTGCAAAAACCAAATCCTTTGATATTTTGAACGAAAAATCACAGCTTGAATTAGAGCAAATTTCATTGAATATCAAAAAATATAATCCAACCAAAATATTTGTTGAGTGGCCGTACAACGAACAAAAGGAATTAGACTCATTGTATCAATTATATACATTAGGAAAATATTTTACAAATGACAGTCTTTCGGACTTTTATTTAAAGAATGAAATATTTCAATTGGCGTTTAGAGTAGCAAAAGAAAATAACCTAAAAGGTGTTTATGGGATTGATTATTCAACATCTTTTCCATTTGAAGAAGTAATCAATGACATTGAAAACAATAACCAATCTGAGCTTAAGGCAAGTATTCAAGAAGGGATTACTAAAATCACAACAGAAATTGACAATAGAATTGAATCTGGAAATTCACTTACAGAACTCACTTATTTTATCAATGATAAGGAATTTCGTAATCTATCTAATAATTGGCATAATAATCTAATGTTATTAGCAGGCAAATTGCATGATTTTTCAGGTCCTCTTTTAACGTCTGAATGGTTCAAAAGAAATCTGTATATGTGGTCTCTAATTCAGAAAAACACCATTGAATCTGACGAAAGAATAATGGTTTTAGTTGGTGGAAGTCATGCTGCAATGATTGAGTTATTCATTAAAGAAAATGATGGTTGGAAAGTCAAAGAATTGGAACAAATTATGGAAAAATAGCAATAGCTATAATTCATTTCGGTTGAATTCCTTAATTGGAATTCAAAGTAATTTTATTATTTTTCAGCTACGGCAGAATCATATCCCAAACCATCAAAGCACATTATGACCAAACACATCAAAATGAATCGAGTTTTAATATTTTTCCTCATACTTTCAGTCGGACTTTTAAGTTGTAAAAAGTCTGAAAAGACAATTGACAAGCTTGAAATTACCAAAAAATACTTCGTGGCACTTAACGAATCTAATAGTTCTAAAATGAAAGATTTATTAACTGATAGTCTGATAACAACAATACCGAAATATGACTATGAAGTGAGATACTCTAAAAATGATTATGTAGGGAATTGGTTAAAATGGGATTCGGTTTTTGAACCAAAATATAAAGTACTTGAAATGAATTTAGAAAACGGAACGGTCAAAGTAAAGGTTTCAAAAACTGAGAAGAGGATTCTCTTCTTTATGCACAAACCTTTTTTGTCAAATTATATTGTCAAATTTCAAAATAATAAAATAGCATCTATAGAAGAAGACTATTTGAATTTTGATGAGGCCACTTGGGGAAAGAACAGAAGTGAACTTCTAAATTGGACTAAAGAAAATCATCCTGAACTGAATCTAGACCATTTTATTAATATACAAAATGAAACTGGCGGTAAGAAGTTATTAAAGGCAATAGAACTTTATAAAAAGAAAAAATAACGTGCTAC
>NZ_JBWQOJ010000073.1:0-2315 GCF_056591795.1 Maritimimonas sp. 2210JD6-3
GATTAATATGCGTTAATTTTCGGTTAAGCACAGACGTTAGCAATTCCGAGTGGATTCGGACGTAGTCGAATCCGCCGTAATTGCTGTTATACAATGTTGTGTACCGTTATTTTTTTAGTTTTTTATGAATTCGTTTATGTTCTCTTTTAAGTAATTATTCCATTTGGATTTATCAAAATCTGACTTTTTAAATCTTCCTATACAACTGCTTGTTAAAGAATCTCCCAGATTATTTGGATATGAAAGTCTTATTAAATTGTCCGAGATAAAATCAATTCTGTTTTCTCTAATCAACCCAATTAAGGTATATCTATCATTCATTGGTTCTGCTCCAGGACTCCCAGGGTTGTATAAATATTCCACTCTTATTGTGTCAGATTCTATATTATAAATTCCATCAAAGACATAGCCTTTATCATTTTTAAAGGCGAGTTCAACATCTTTTGAATTTTTTCTAATTCCGTTCCAAGAACCGACACGACAAAATCCGTCTTTAAAAAAATGTACAAATCCAAAAATCGGTTTGTTAGTATGATAAGTCTTTTGGTCAATCGTATATTCTCCAAAAATTTCTTTTACTTCATAATATCCATCAGTTCGAAGTTTAGAACTTGAGTCCAATTCAAATTTCTTATCGTAATATATAAATTCAGGCATTTTTCTTGGTTTTTTCTCGTGCTTTTGTTCGCAAGAGAAAACTATTCCAAAAATCAGCATTAGAATTAGTATTTGAATTCGGAAAGGTTTTTTCATAATGGTACACAACGTGTTTGTGTATGATTTCGTTGCGTGTTTAAGCAACTAAATTAGCAAATACAAACCGAATAGAAAATCCGCGAGGATTTTCGTAAGTAAGTCTTTACTAGCAATGAATTATACACGGTGTTGCCAGTAGTGTTTTAATTATTTTATTCGTTTTCTATTCACGTTGTACATATCAAAATTCGGATGTTTCCAAAATTTTTCAAGTCCGTTTTTCTCAATATATTCCATTTCAGGCGCATAGATTGGATAAAGTCCAGCAATATTAATTTTGTAATTCAGTCCGATGTCGATATTCGCAAAATCTTTTTTGTCCAAAATCGAAGGTGCAAATACAAGAAATGCGTCCATTTCCGATTCGTCCGATATTTTTTCTCTAAAGTTAATTGTGTTGCTGTAACTAAATGGACAATCTCCTCTTAAACTATTCGCTAAATATCCTACAACTTGGGCCCAAGAAGCATCTTTTGAATCAACTGTGATTATCAATTCAGGTCGTCCAAATTTCCAATCAGGATGGTTTTCGAGTGAAAGTCCGTAAGTAATTCCAGTTATCATTCCTTTTTCAGGAATGTCTTTGTAAACAATGCTTGTAACTCCAGGAATTCCGTCCGTTTTAGATTCCTCTTTATAATATTCAGGTTCGGTTTGGAAAATTCTGTCCAAATGAGCCATAAACTTTTCGACTGGTGTTTTTTTCTTAAATAATCCTTTCAGCATAAAGGTTGGGTCAACATTACTGGCAACGGTCTCGTATAACCGTCAGTTACGGGTTAATATGCGTTAATATTCGGTTTGGCACAGACTTTAGCAATTCCGAATGGATTCGGACGTAGTCGAATCCGCCGTAATTGCGGTTATACATTGTTGCCAACAGTATTTTTAATAATTCAGTCATTATAAGATTTCCGTAAACAACATAAATGAAAATCCAATTGCTATTAAAATTCCAATTCCGTTTAGTGTTTTTTTATCTTTTATTATTAAAGTCAGAATAAAGTCTATTAACAATCCAAAAATTCCAATTCCAATTAGTCCAACCATTCCAACAACTCCCCAACCTTCTGCATATGAGAGAGTCTTCCATTTAGCTATTGTGTAAATTATGCAACAAGCCAAATAGATAAGAAAATAAGCTCTTAAAATTGTCCACTTTTTCACTTGGTCTGTTTTCAATAAATTGGTGCGTCAAATTTTACTATTGTTGTATCATTTTCTACGATAAAGTCAACCCAATGGTCAAGTGAGCCTCCATTCGTATAATATCCTCCACCACTAATTTCCTTTTTTCCACTCGCGCGAGTAAAAGTCAGAGAGTAAGCTCCGTCAGATTTGTTTTTACGCATCGATAAAAATTCCGTAACGCTTTCATTCGGTTCAATTCGGTCAATTTTTATTAATTCCAATCTTTCAGTCGTCGTAAATTCCACATTTGTTATCGGTTCGCTTGAGTCATTTTGAATTTTCATCTCAATCCCATCTTTTTTGTAGAAAAAACAAGAGTTTAAAGTTAAAATTAATGTTAATGCAAGCAGTCTTTTCATATTGTTGGC
>NZ_JBWQOJ010000074.1:0-2257 GCF_056591795.1 Maritimimonas sp. 2210JD6-3
GGTTAAATCATAAATCTCATCTGATTCTACAAGAACATCATCAACCGTAGCCACCGTAACTGTAAAACTTGTAACACCTGCTGGTACTGTAATCGTACCTGAAACAGCATCATACGTAACACCATTACTAAATACTGGTGGTAAGGTATAGTCCGCACCACTCGTAGTATTGTCTGCTAATACAAACGGATACGTCTCATCTGAAGTAGATTCTACAACGCCAACGGTATGAACTAAGTCTGTACCTTCAACTTCACTCTCTGAACTTACTGAAGTAATAGCCGGTGTATCATTGTTCTGTATCGTACCTGTAGCTGCAATACCGCCAATCGTTAAATCATAAACTTCATCTAGCTCTACAACTGCATCATCAACCGTAGCAATCGTAACTGTAAAACTCGTAACCCCTGCTGGAACCGTAATCGTACCCGAAACAGCATCATACGTAACACCATTACTAAATACTGGTGGTAAGATGTAGTCTGATCCACTCGTAGTATTGTCTGCCAATACAAACGGATAGGTTTGATCTGATGTGGACTCTACTACACCAACGGTATGAACTAAATCTGTACCTTCAACTTCACTCTCTGAACTTACTGAAGTAACTGCTGGTACATCGTCGTCAGTTATTGTACCTATACCTTGATTATCTGTTATATTAATAGCATTACCACTTGTATCTCCAGTAGCACCAGTAAGGTTTACTTCAAAATTCTCTATCGATTCATTGATCAAATCATTCACAATAGTCACAGTAACATTACCTGTTGTGTTTCCTGCCAGAATTGTAACACTGAGTGTAGTTGGTTCTGAATAATCACCTGTTTCTACTGCCGTATCATCGTCAATTGTAAAGGTGACTGTTATGTCTTCTGAACTTGTTGTATTTAAACTTACAATAAAATCTGCTGTAGCATCTGTTCCTTCTGTAACATTTACATCATTAATACTTACGGAAATATTATCGTCATCGTTAATAGTTCCTATACCTTGCGCGTCGCTCAACGTTAATATTGTACTTGTAGTGTTTGTTGTTGCCCCTGTAAGATTTACTTCAAAGGTTTCTACAGGTTCATTATTTGTGTCTTCTACGGTTGGTATAGTAATTGTTCCTGTAGTACTTCCTGCAGGAATCGTTATCGTTAAGGTAGTAGGCTCTGTGTAATCTGAACCTTCTAATGCTGTCACATTATCAATGGTAAAACTTATGGTTATATCTTCATCAATAGCATTACTGATACTTACCGTAAAGACAGCATCGTCACCTTCATTTGTAGTAACATCATTAATAGTTACTTCAGGACAAGTATTATCACCAGTTACGATAACATCGCTTGAAGTCGTATTACATCCTGTATCATTATTAGTCACCATGACGAAATAGGTTCCAGACTGATCTACTACAGGAGACGCCGTATTTGCTCCGCTTACGATATTACCATCTGCTGTTGTCCATAAATAACTAACATTCGTCGCATTCGTTGTTACATTCAGTGTTCGAGTAGGAACTCCACATGAAATTGTTCCTCCTCCACTAACTATTGCAGTTGGAAATGGCGGTACAATAATAGTTTGCTGTACGTTAATGGAGTTTCCTGCTGCATCCGCAACTCTATAAGTTCTTGTAATTGTTTCTGGATTTGGATTCCCATCGCTTACATCACTTACAAAAGTTACAATAGGATTTACTGTACAATTATCGGCTTCATCAGTCACTACTGAAATATCTGGTGCTGGAGCTGATCCACCACATGCAACTGTTATTGATGTTGGATTACTTGCTGTTGGCGGTGTTACATCATCAATAATAACATTCTGAGTCTGCGTCGTTACATTACCATTGCCATCATCATAACTCCACGTTACTACCGTAGTACCTTGTGCTGTAATAGGGAAGCTCGTCGTCGTAGTGCCTGTAATACTACCCACACAGTTATCCGTAGCTGTAGGCGCGGTAATAGCCGTTACTTCACACTGCTCAGTAACATCCAGTAAGGTAGCCGTGTCTGCTACTGGAGCCGTAGTATCATCTATAATAACATTTTGTGTCTGCGTCGTTACATTACCATTGCCATCATCATAACTCCAGGTAACTACCGTAGTACCTTGTGCTGTAATAGGGAAGCTCGTCGTCGTTGTACCTGTAATACTACCCACACAATTATCCGTAGCTGTAGGAGCCGTAATAGCCGTTACTTCACACTGCTCAGTAACATCGGGTAAGTTCGCTACATCGGGCGTTGGGGCCGTAGTA
>NZ_JBWQOJ010000075.1:0-2106 GCF_056591795.1 Maritimimonas sp. 2210JD6-3
CTCGGCTATGAGTAGTTGCGTGGATTAGCGGTTAACTTTGCAAGTACACACCAAACTGAAAATTCGCAAGGATTTTCAGAAGTAGGCGAGAACAAGCAATTACTTATAGCCAATGTTGTGCCTAGTTATTTTTCATTAATTTTTCTATCCAATTAAAGCAATCTTGATTGTCCATAATACTCCAAGAATGAGGATGTTTAGTTCCGTCTAATTTAACTCCTTTTCCCATCGTAATTATAACATTCGCATCTTTGTTTCCCATAAGTTTTAAATCGTTTATCATTGCGACAATGTCAGTTCCGTTCCAATCATAAAGGTCTCTTCTCCTTTCATTCATTAGCCAATTAACATCTAAATCTGTGTACATTCGGATTGGGATGTCTTTTAAATATTTAGCATTACCTCCATTTTCTGCTCCATTTGAGTAAATTGATGCTTCAATATATTTTTTAGGAAACTCTTTTGGTGAGCCTCCATAAATCTCATTATAATTATTCATCATCCATCTCGCTTCTCCAACTCCAAGCTCTGAAAAATTTCTTTTGATTTCTCTTTCACAATATTCGTAAAAATGTGCTTTGTCTAAAGGCACGTCAAGTCCAAAAATTCCTTTAGGTTGAATGTAAGTTTTCTTTTTATTTTTTACTGATTGTTGTGCATAAATCAATGAAATCATTCCTCCATTTGATAGTCCACCAAGTACAAAGTTTTCTTTTGGGATTTTATGTTTCTCTATAACCTCTTTGAATATTATATTTAAAGTCTTTATTTCAACCTCTCTATTTTCAGTTCCCCAATTAATAGAAGGAATAATTGTGGCAATACCATTATCAAAAGCAAGTTTTGGAATGGAAATTTGTTTTAGTAAATCTTGTGTGGTTTCTCCTCCAGATGGCAAAATCACTATTGCACCTTTAATCTGTTCTTCGGGTATAAGCTTTAAATAATAAAGTTCATTACTTTCTTCATCATTGATATATAAATTTGATGTATCAGGACTCTTTAAAATCACTTTTTTAAAATCTTGACTTTTACAAGAAATAGTTATTAGAAGTGAAAAAAGCAATATAATTTTATAGGGTTACCCATCTAAGTCGCAGGAACTTTTATTTGTTGAAAAGTGACCGGAATATGATTTATGCATCGACTAATAATTTTATCTAAAATAGATTTTCGATGATTTCTTCGGTTAAATCGAAAGAAATATTCATCGATGTATTTTTGAAGATATTCTTTTTTACAATAGGAGTGTACACCCCTAAGCCAATTTTTAAAGTTCCTGATTTGAATATGAAGCATTTTGCAGTTCCTTCCTTTATCAGACAAAGTTTGCTTTAGATTATTGTAGTTTTCTTTAAGCGGTTTATATCCCGCCCAACCATCGGCTAATATCATGGCATCTTTATGGATGTGACTATCAAAAATCGGTTGTAAAGATAGGGAACTATAATCTTCAATAACTTTCGCATATCCTCTTCCAGATTTACCTTCTCTATTCTCAAAAGCAATAACTATTCGTACTTTTTTATCACTTTTGCTTCTTCCTTGTTCTCCAGGCTGCGGGGTGCCTATTTCAAATTCATCTACATGGACTTCTTTTTCCAAAGGATATTGCTCGCTACTCTTCATGGCTAATTGTACTTTTTGACGGAATAACCATGCTGTTTTTTGATTTACTCCAAAATGTTCTGCCAACCAAATGCTATTGGCTCCTTTCTTGCTCGTGACTATTTCATAAAGCATTTCAAATGCCTTGTCTATTCCAAACTTTAACTTATGAAACAAGGTTCCTGTGGTAACTGATTCATCATAACCGCATTTACTACATCTGCGGCTTGAAGGTTGTTTGCCTTTTATATAAACCTTCCCTTCGCAACGAACGCACTTATAACCCTCTTGCCATTTCAAATCTGCTAAAAATTCATAACAAGCCTTCTTATTGCAAAATCTATCTTTAAATACCTGTCTGTCAAGTTCTTTTAATATTCTCATCTCTGCTGGATTTGAATACAATTTACAAAATAACATAATCATAAACAACTATTTGAGGGCTAAATGGGTAGCCCTATAATTTTATATCTGTTCATTGGTTCGTTTTAATTAGGC
>NZ_JBWQOJ010000076.1:0-2084 GCF_056591795.1 Maritimimonas sp. 2210JD6-3
TGCTTGCACACAACGGTTTGTGTATGGTTAGTTACGGAAAATCAGTTAGGATTTTCCGACGTTGAGCTAAGTTAATTAATTCAAGTGAATTTCCTGCGAGGAAATTCCGCCGTAATTAATTATACACGTCTTTGTTGGCAGTAGTAATTTATTTCCGTTACTCACAGATATCGTAATATAATTCTTTTCCGCATTCACACTCTTCAATTAGATTGGGTTCATAAAAATTGATTAAAGTTTTAACTGAAATAACAGCTCGTGTAAAATCGAATTTTAATAATCTTCTATATACAATTTTATATTGTGTGTTTGCGTCTTTTTCAGCGGGTTTTAAATGAACTATTTCATTCCGCAATTCAATTAATTTTCTAATCGAGTAATTATACTTCTTATATTTACTTTTAAATCTTTTATTATGAATTTTTGGTAACGCAGAATCAAGTTTATGAAAAACCGATGGCTCAAATTCTTCTCCATTAACATCAATGAATTCGAAATCATCAGGGATTTGTCTGTTGGCAAAACTTTCCAATGCAGACTGTAAATTTGTAATACATATAGTTGCTAATTGAAAAAAATTACCAAATAGGTTTTGGTTGATACTATTCTTCTTATAATTCCTAACTGTAGGTGAATTTTCAAATAATCGCTGACGAAATGAAATTAATCTTTTGTGAGACATTATAGCGTTCGCATAAAAAATTGTCGTTGGGCTAATTTCTGGAATCAAAAGTTTATCTTTTTGATACAAGTAGTCAAATCCATAAATCATTTTGTCCTCAAACAATATCATAACTTCTTTATCATAATCATCAGAAAGTTTATTTGATTTGCTGTAATCTTTTATGAATTTTTTGCTCGCTTCTGGAATCTCAACATCTTTACTGACTTCTGCAGGATTGAAATTAGTCTTTATTCTTTTTGTTGGTTTTAACTTTATATGAATGAAGTTCATTAGTTTGTGTGGATTCTCTTATTACTGCCAACGGTTCGGCTATGGCAAGTAGGGCGTTCGGGCAGCACCGGCCATTCCGTCTCAGCCCTTAGCCGAATCTTTTGCGTTCGTATTTATCTTTTTTATTTTAAATGCCGAATCCAAAAGATTCGGTGGTGTTCGCAAGTACGCCCAAGCCAATGAAAATAGGACTTTACGCCCTATTTGCTATAGCCATTGTTGCCAACTGTTATTTTTCGGCTAGCCTCTTTATTTCAAATCCTATAGGTGGATTTTTATATTTTCTAGCTGTAAGTACCGCATTATAACTTTTTTTAGGGTGAAAAATTATAATCCCGTTCTTTAAGCTCAATTTATCGATTAGTAGATATAAATCTTGGTAATCCAGAATGTCCAAAGTCCCTTTCGTTAATTTATTATCTTTTTTATCAGTGTATTCAATAATTAATTTTGATTTGTCATTATGTGGTCTTATCTGATAGCTTAGGTCAATCTTATATTGTGTCGTTTCTTTGGTCTTAAATCTGATTATCAATTTTTTACCGTGATTATCAATCAGGCTTTTTGTTTGATTGATTACTTGGCTTTTCGAAGAATCATTTTTATATATCCAGTGTAATGTGTTAAAAGTGATTTCCTTAATTTTTAAATCTTTTTCGTTGTCAGTCAATTTATTGAAGTCCGATGGTTTTACCCCGTAATCGAAATGTTTTATTTGCTTGTCAAGGAACACATCGCTTTGGCAAATTTCATTCTCCGGTAATTTGTTCGATAGGTTTATATAGATATGGTCGAATTCTCCAGAAACAAATCCGAATTCATTTAGTTTTCGCGCAATCCGCTGTCCAATAAATTTCGTATCAGGTGATTCAACATAAATATTTCCGAGAATTCCGTCAAATGGTCCAGTATAATTTTCAGGTTTCAACTCAAAATATCTAATATCTTTTATAATTTTCTCATTCATGAATCAGGGTCATCATAATAGTTGGCAACGGCTCTGTATAAGCTTTGTTGGGTGAATTTAGTAATAAAGTTTTCAAGTACCAAACTCCGTTAAAACTTAGTTAATGATTTTTGTTAGATGTCCTTACGAGCAATAAAGTTTATACATTGTTAGGTGCATTTT
>NZ_JBWQOJ010000077.1:0-2084 GCF_056591795.1 Maritimimonas sp. 2210JD6-3
ATATTATTGCCAACGGTCTCGTATAACCGTCAGTTACGGATTAATATGCGTTAATTTTCGGTTAAGCACAGACGTTAGCAATTCCGAGTGGATTCGGACGTAGTCGAATCCGCCGTAATTGCGGTTATACATTGTTGTAAACTGTGCTTTTACTTTATTCACAATACTTTTCAATTCTTTCTTGTGCATAATCAGCTCCTAATTCTTTAGCTTTTTTCCAATAACACTTTGAAAAACGGCCTTGCAAAGAGCTAAAGTTAATGAACAGTAAATTACGAATTTTACGTTAGCCAACGTACTGAAGTTTTTTGGGTCTATGAGGGATTGCGCACAACGGTACGGCTAAGCGTAGTGCGGAAGTAGGGAAACTTTTCGTTTCCGTCTGCGTACAAAGCTAAAGCTTATTGTTTTGCTTTTTCTTTTCTTGTCCAAAGCTAAATTCATAAGATTTAGCGACTTCCTAAATATACACAGACCTTTCGGTTTTGCCCTAAACTCCGCATTACGTTTAGGCATTGTTATCTTTAGTGTTTTTTACGCAACCTTGAATTCTGCATCATTCATTTGTACGCTAAACTTAATATTTGCTTTTAGAGCATTGAAAACTTTCAAAATAGTTTCGATTGTTACATTCTTTGCACTTCGCTCCAATTTAGAGATTTGTGATTTTTGAACTCCGATTAATTCTCCTAGTTGTTCTTGGGTCAGTTTCCTTTCTTTTCGGACTGACTTTATCATTTCTCCAAGAACTTCCATTCGCAAATCGAACTCGTACTTGTCCCTTTCTTCAGTTCCGATTTTTCCAATATCCTTGTCCTTCATTTGGTCAAGGGTCATCATCTTCATTTTTTTCTTTTTTGTTTCCATAACCTTTGTTTTTATTGCTCGAAATATTCTTTTCGAATCTGTTTTGCTTTCTCGATTTCAGCTTTAGGAACTTTGTCTGTTTTTTTGACTATTCCGTGTGTAGAAATCACAAGCGTTTCGGTTTTACCAGTCCTGTCCCAGAATGCGAAAAGTCGGTATTGAAGTCCTCTATATTTAGTTCTGAATTCCCAAACATCTTCTGTTAGTTTTTTGAACAGTTTGGGGTCAAGTCCAAGTTTGGCCTTGTCCAGATTATAGTAAATCTTGGCTTTTGCTTTCTTGTCGACCTTAGACATAAATTCTATGGCCTGTTTAAGAAAAACGACTTCAAATCTTCTTTCCATTCAGTTTAAATGTCCATTTATAGGGCAAATATAAGTAAAAAAGTTGAATTATATGGAAACTTTTGAAATATGGTTAACATTAAAGATAACGGCTTCGGCTAAGGTTAGTACGGAAGTTAATAAGCGATTAATTTCCGATTAAGCACTTAGCCAAAACTTTTTATTTTGTTTTATCTTTTTCAGTTTTAAAGCCAAATCAAAAGATTTGGCGGACTTTATAAAAATACATTAAACTTTGGATTAAGCACCAAAGCCCGTATTAATTTTAGCCATTGTTAGCTGTAGGTTTTACTACTTTAAACTTTTCAGGGTTTTCTATTGGTATTACAAAATCAATTCCATCAGGATAGTTTAAGTCAGTTCTTACTCGAATTACGTTATTCTCAATAGTTATTTTTTTAGGGTTGTTCATAGAGGACAGATGTAAAACCCATTTATAAGAATCCGTTTTTATTTTTTTCAATGCAACAAATCCATTTCCTCCCCAGCTTGTTTCTCCAGCTGTTGCATAAAAATCATTATTACTGTCTGTAAGAGATGGATATAATTCAGTCCCATTGTTATCCTCTTCTATATTTTCTATTCTTTTAGCTTTTTCAACTTTGTATCCATTAACAAAATCTCCACTAATCTGAAAATAAGTGTCGTTTTCATTCAAAATAGCATCTTCAATGAAACAATATAATTCATCGTCTATTATTTTCAATCCTTTCATTTTTCCGTACTTCTGACTAACGTAAAATTATGTTTTTGAAAATCAGTATTTTATAAATAATCAAATTTTGCATTTTTTATTCAAATTTCTTGCCCCAATTTACTCAATTTTACGTTAGCCTACGTACTGAAGTTTTTTGGGTCTATGAGGGATGGCTT
>NZ_JBWQOJ010000078.1:0-2023 GCF_056591795.1 Maritimimonas sp. 2210JD6-3
CATTTCTGCTGCTGCTGGATTATTTGTGTATCCGAACAAAGGCCCTGTTTCTGCAAATTATGGATTAGAAGAATGTCGCTTCCTTCGTCCATTGTATCATAATGATACTATTTATGTACGTTTAACTTGTAAACAAAAGATTGATCGAGATGTTGCAAGTGCCGAACATCCAAGTGGTATAGTTAAATGGTTTGCCGAGATTTTTGATGCCGATAACGAATTAGTAGCGCTTGCTACGGTGTTAACCATGGTTCAAAAGAAGCAAGAAATCTTTGTGGAAATGACAGAAAATAAGATTGATGAATGTCTGTCGAAACTAAAAGAAGACACCAAACCAAAATGGGGCATCATGACACCACAGCACATGATAGAACATTTAGAATACACGTATAAGATTGCAGCAGGCGAGATTCAAGATTTTGAAATTTCGACACCAGAAAAGATTTTAGAGAAAGTTAAAAACAGCCTTTGGAATTATACGAAGTTTCCTAAAAATAGTCAATTTCCAATGCTTAAAAAAGATACGCTTGATGATTTAAAATATGAAAATTTAGCAACAGCAATTGAAAAATTTAAGATACAACGAGCGAAGTATTTAGAATATTTTAAAGAGCATCCAGATGCCACGTTAAAGAATATTGTATTTGGAGAGCTGAATCGTTACGAGTGGTATTTATTAGAACGAAAACATTTAAATCATCACTTCGAGCAATTCAATTTGTTATAACAAATTGAATTGCTCGAAGTTCCCACGAAAGTGGGAATCTAAAAAATAATAATTAAGAAGATGAAACATTGCGTTTACATAATAACAAATAAAAAACAAGGTGTTTTATATATAGGAAAAACAAAAAAATTAAAAACAAGAATATATCAACATAAAACAAAGGCTCACCCCAATACCTTTTCGGCAAGATATAATTTGAATAAGCTAGTTTATTTTGAAGAATTGGAGACAGAAGAAGAAGCTAAATTGAGAGAAAAGAAGATGAAGAAATGGAATAGGGCTTGGAAAATTGAATTAATAGAAAAATTAAATCCTAAATGGAAGGATTTATATGAAGAATTATAAATGAATCAATCTTAAAAGGTTTTGAAAACCTTGTAGGTATCCATAAATAAAAAAGATGTTTGCTAGTTCATCATGAAACAGTGAACTCTATTAAAATAAAGTATAATATTAAAAAGATTCTCACTGGTTTACCCAGAAATGGGTAATTATAAGAAAATAAGTATAACTAATAATAAGATTTCCGCCTTCGCGGAAACGTATAAATACGATGACACAACCTTACGTAAAACAAACCATAGAAAACGAAGTAGGATACATCGAGTTTTTTCATCCTGCTCACAATTCGTTACCTGGAGATATTTTAGCAAAACTAGCACAAACCATTACCGATGCTGGAAACAATGGTGCTATAAAAGTTATTGTACTTAAAAGTGGAGGCGACAGAACCTTTTGTGCTGGAGCAAGTTTTAAAGAATTAATAAATATCAATGATGCGGCAACAGGAAAAGTATTTTTTTCAGGATTCGCTAACGTCATTAATACCATGCGTAAATGCCCAAAGTTTATTATTGGGCGTATTCAAGGAAAAACTGTTGGTGGTGGAGTAGGTCTTGCCGCTTCAACCGATTATTGTATGGCAACGAAGTTTGCGGCTATTAAGTTAAGTGAATTAAATATTGGTATCGGACCCTTTGTAGTTGGACCAGCTATTGAACGCAAAATGGGATTGAGTGCCATGTCACAAATTGCTATAGATGCAAATTCGTTTTATCCAGCCGAATGGGCTAAAGAAAAAGGTTTATTTACACATGTTTATGAAACTACAGAAATATTGGATGAGGCAGTAAAAACTACAGCAGAGCATTTGTGTACTTACAATACGGAAGCTATGCTAGAAATGAAAAAGGTATTTTGGAAAGGCACAGACGATTGGGATGATTTGTTAGCAGAACGTGCTCAAACGAGTGGGCGTTTAGTGCTTTCAGAATTCACAAAAGAGAAATTAAAAGG
>NZ_JBWQOJ010000079.1:0-1941 GCF_056591795.1 Maritimimonas sp. 2210JD6-3
TCAATTGAAAGCTTATGTAGATAAGCATTTCAAAAATCATGTAGTAAGTGTAGCTTATGAAGCTGGTTGTTGCGGTTATTATGCCCATCGCAGTTTCGAGAATTACGGATGGGAATCATTGGTTGTAAATCCAGCGGATATTCATCGCAGAGGCAAGGAACGTTACACCAAGACAGACCGTATTGATGCACAGTTGATAAGTAGGGAGTTAAAAGATGGTCGATTAACCAGTATCCATGTTCCCGACACGCATCGAGAAGCCTTACGTAGTTTGTTTAGAAGGCGAAATGATTTGGTTAAAGACTTTAGGCGTATTAAGAGCTATATCAAGATGCAATTGTTGTATTTTGGTATTAAGATACCAGAGCAATACGATAATGACCATTGGAGTCATAATTTCCGTAATTGGTTAGATGCTATGGAGTTCCAGTATCCTATAGCCAAGTCAAGCTTAGAGAGTCGTCTACGTTATTTTCGATTTGTAGATTCAGATTTACGTTTGGTAAGTAATGAGTTAAGAGCTTATTGTCGAAAGCATTTTAAGAAGGATTATTATTTACTTCGGAGTATCCCAGGAATAGGCGGTATAGTGGCCTGTGGGATATTAAGTGAATTGGGAGATTTGCGACGGTTTAATAACCTAAAACATTTATCAGGCTATGTAGGATTGGCACCAGGAGTTTATCAGAGTGGAGCTAATAGTAAGACCATGGGCATCACCCCAAGAGCACATCGTTTGATACGCTCCTATTTTATAGAGGCCTCATGGCAAGCTATACGTACAGACCCTGTAATGCAGTCGTATTATCGTAAACATCAGGGAAAGAATGTGAAGAGTATCATCATTAAAGTAGCAAGAAAGTTGCTTAGTAGAACTTTAGCCGTAATAAAAACAGAGACACCTTACACCATTGGTGTTGTAGAATAATAAAATAAACCATAACGAAGCTCACAAGAGAAGTATTAAAAGCCTATATCACAAAACACCGTGGGTGAACTAGATTTAGTATCACATTTTTATAGCAAGTGGCTAGGCTTATTATAACTTATAATCATACAGATGCTGGTGAACACCTTAATAAGGATGTATCACAAATAGGATGCGGAGCAAGTTATATAAGGTGTTGAAGTATTGATAATCCTATCGGAATTATCAACAATTCAACACCCCAAAATCATCAATATGAGATAATTAAAATAATAAATAGTAACTTTGAAAAACTGGGCTAGTGCTTTTCATAGGATACGGTGTTAGGCACAGTTTTTATATTTCAATATTAATTTCTCAAAATTACTTTTTTCAATTTCTAAATGTCCGTAAATTCCATATTGCTTCATAAAATTCCATTTTGCTTTTCGGTCAATTTTTATAGGAGATATTTTTTCGCTCAATGGATTTATTTGTTTCCCAGTTATCTTAAAAAAATCATTTCCATAAATTTCAAATTTTAGACAAGGAAAATTCCTGTTTAATTTATATTCAGTATCCCAGATATAAAGCACATCGTTTTCATTCAGTTTAATAATGTACATATCATTTTCGTCCTCATATTCTGGAGCAATTGCAATTTCTCTACTTTCAATTTTGCAAGTTTCAATAGTTCCTTTTTCAATTAATGAATTGAGT
The DNA here is from genome assembly GCF_056591795.1 of Maritimimonas sp. 2210JD6-3. Lineage (NCBI taxonomy): Bacteria > Pseudomonadati > Bacteroidota > Flavobacteriia > Flavobacteriales > Flavobacteriaceae > Maritimimonas > Maritimimonas sp. 2210JD6-3. The sequence continues at coordinate 1,628 of NZ_JBWQOJ010000079.1, forward strand.
AGGTTTAAAAATTCTTTATATTGCTTTTTTGCCTTATAAATTTCATAAGGAGTAAATACAATAAAAGCAAATGAAAAAACAGCAAGTGTTCCTAAAAGAAAAGTCCAGAAACTATCAGGAATTATTGATGTGATATAAGTTAAACAAATACCTAATAAACCAGCAATTAAAAAATGATAAAACTTTATTTTTCCTCCTTTATTTTTTTCCGCTTTAGTTTTTAGGTACCTCAAAATACGAAGTTCATTTGAATTTAAAGTTCTTGGTTTATATTCAATATTCATATTTGAATTTTGGAGTTCGTGTTAATTGTG
>NZ_JBWQOJ010000080.1:0-1884 GCF_056591795.1 Maritimimonas sp. 2210JD6-3
ACGTTACCCAACATTTTGACAAAATATTAATGTTTAGTCAAAATAAGCGATAATGACTAAAAAAAGGTTTGCGCGAATGGACATTACTAAGACGCAACCATTGTTGAAAATAAACATCCTTAAAGTTCTAATTAGATTACAACCGAATGAAATATTCAATCCATATTTTACTATTGATATTATTGTTTGCATACCCTAAAACTCTCATAGGTCAAGATAGTCCCAAAAGTAAATATAGCATACAATTTAATCTAGGCCTTTCAAGAACGTTGCATTACAACCAACCGGTCAACCAGAATCGCTGTATTGAAGGTTGCTTTCCCGAAGAGCAAAAACCAAAAAATACACCAAATGGCTCTCTAAATCTTTATCGAGAATTAAATCAAAAAAATAGTTTGAAGATAGGACTAGGCGCTTCTAGTTATAGGTATTGGGAAACAGGACTTACTGGAGATGGTGGTGGCACTTTCTCCCCCTATGAACTTACTAAGCGATGGAGCTTTTATGGTGTTTCTATTGGTTATAGGTATATTTTTAATCCAGAAAAAAAAGTTAGGTTTTTTATAGAAAACGATTTTATCTATGAAATTCCGACAGAAGATTATCCCTTACTTAAAAGTGGATTAGCCATACAGCCCAAAATCGGAGCCATTTTAAGCATCAATAGTAATTGGAGCATTCTTGCCGAAGGGTTCTACAAATCAGCACTAACCACATATAGTGACAAAGATTTTGGAAAAGACTACAAACCTTATGCTTACGGAATACAATTAGGGATTAATCTAAAAATATGAATCCGGTTTACCTGAATAAGATTACGCAAAAAAACGTTGGGTAACACAACCTAAACGTAATGCGGACTTTAGGGCAAAATCGAATGGTCTACGTACATTTATAAAGTCGCTAAATCTTATGGATTTAACTTTGGAACAAAAAAACAAAAAGCAAAAGCTTTAGCTTCGTGCGCAGACGGAAACTCAACGTTTCCTTGCCTCCGCACTACGCTTAGCCGCACCGTTACCCAACATTTGGAAAAAATGAACAGACCACACATAATGCTTAATTGTCCAGATGAATTTCCAGATGAATTGGTTGAAAAAATCACGTATGAAATCAAAGCTGACAAATTGAATTTACAGGTAAATAAAATACCTAACGAACCATTTGCAGCTATTGAATGGACTATTCCTGGAATTATAGCAATATTCGTTGCTCAAAGTTATTTTGGTGGATTTTTATCAGAATTCGGAAAAGACCATTACGAAACACTTAAAAAGTGGCTGAAACGAAACGCTATTGATAGTAGAAAAATAAATGTTAGGACTCTAACTGCTGATATTTCGACAAATAAAATTGACAAAACCAATACTCAATCTAAAGCTTTTTCAATATACATTCAAACAGCAGACAACAGAAATTTAAAATTGCTATTTGACTTAAATTTATCTGATTCGACTTGGGAATCGTCAATAGACAAAATAATTGAATTAGCTTATGATAACTCAAAAAATTACCCGAATGATAAGCTGACCGAAAAACTGGTTGAATTAGACAAAGACACTCGTAACATTTATGCCATTATTGACACAAAAAGTGAAGAATGGGAATTTTTAGATGGGAGAAAATTGGCTTTAAAAATAAAGAATAAAAACGTTGGTTAATAAATGAATCCTGAATTAAAATCGCTACTTGCAAAAGGATTTAAATACTTTTATGCTGTTGCCTTGTTTACTTTTTTTATATCAATTTTGATGTTGATAGCAAGGTTAGGTATGAAAAAAGAAATTGATTGGAATGGAGTACTAATTCTATATGGAATATTAATTCCTGCCTTATTTATTTTTAAATTAATTAGTAACAAACTGAAAGAAAAAAACGTTGGGT
>NZ_JBWQOJ010000081.1:0-1802 GCF_056591795.1 Maritimimonas sp. 2210JD6-3
AATTTCGCAAACCTAAAAAACCTGCTTTAAAGTATGAGTTTTGCCCTGCTTTATCTAACTCTTTTCTTTTTGAATTGTGGAATTTTTACTATTTTATTTGACTGAGGTATATATTCAAATTCTTTGATTTTTTTATCATTTTCTTCTACTTTAATAATTATAGGTTTTTTATACCTAAAAGGTTTGGGGTAAATTATTGAAATTAAAGATTGCCCATTTCTAAAACCTTGTTTATATAATACTCCTTCTTTGTTTATTTTAGAAAGAAGTTTATTCTTCTTTGTTTCTATAATAGAAAAACCTAAATCATACTTATTAAAGCCTACTTCGTAACTTTCATACATGTTCCCTAAAAGTCCACTGTCAATTGGTATGGTCTGTCCATTTATGATATAATCAGTATAAGCTTTTTTAGCATCTATTCCATAAGAAGCAAATATTTTAAAAAACTGATTAGAAGAAATTGGAGTGAAATTATTATTCTTAGAATATTCGAATAACTCTTTTATAATATCATCTAGGCTTATTTTTCCATCCAATTGGTTTAGTTGTTGCTCCCAAATCAATGCTATTAAAAAACCTCGTTGATAAGATAATTGCTGGGCCAAATGATCTGACGAAATGGATTTGTTTTCAAACTCTTGATAAATTATGTTTTGAAAAGGATTTAGTCTTAATTTTTTTAAGTTTTTATTAATTTCTTCTAAAAATCTATCTTCGGAAATAACATGGGTATCTTTAAGAATTTTTCTTGATAAATAATCGATGAATCCTTCCGTAAACCAATTGAATTTAGCCGTTAAATCATTTTCAGTTTCTTTTACTATTATTTTTCGCCCTATCCATTCATGTAATATTTCATGGGCTAAAAGAATATTTAAATTTTCTAAAGAAGTATGTTTAGGTACAAATACATTAAATTGATTATCAATAGCCATTCCAGCTAACCCACCTTCACTTTCATTAAGTGTTACATAGAAAAAAGGGAAATTATAATCCTTAAACCAATCTCTTTCTTTTTTTATAATTTTGAATACTGTTGAATATATATCATTATCCAACATATCAAAATTACCATTTATAAAAACTGTTACAGGAAAACTTTCGATAAGTTGAGTTTTACTTTTTTTAGTACCACTTATTCTAGCTTCAAATCCACCGCCCAAATGATAATAATAAGTGTTTTTAATACTTATATTTTGAGGATTTTTACCTAGAGATGATTGAATTTCCCAATCTTTTATTGGTTTTATATGTACATTAAAATTAAATGTATCATTACTCTCACCAATTAAAGGAGCCCATTGACACCCCATAAGGCTAAAGTAATTTGGATTTGTAATGGGTGGAAAATAAGATCCTTTTTGATCGTTGGGGTTTAAAGATATTATATAAGAAAACGAAACTTCTTTTCGTTTATTAGGCTTTAAAAGTTTTATTTTTTCTGTAGCGCTTTTTACAGAGACAGTTTCATTATTTGGGGTGAAATTTTTAATATTAGTATAATAATTTTCGATTCCACATCCATTAGGTAGATTAATTTTTATTAATGAGTCATTTTTAACTATAAAGTTAATAGAAACAAATAAATCGGTTCTGTCTGTTTTTGGAATTGGTTCAATTTGAACGTTAATTTCTCTTATTTCCTGAGAATAAAAAAGAGAAATAGAAAATAAAAATGGTAATAAAACTAGTTTTTTCATATTGAAGTGATTTAAACTTTTTTATTATATAAAACAGGGTTGCCGATATTTGCGTTACGACACGTAAAATAATCAAAAGCAACCCATTATGTACACAGC
>NZ_JBWQOJ010000082.1:0-1792 GCF_056591795.1 Maritimimonas sp. 2210JD6-3
TTAGAAGGTAAAACCTACGAACTAATAGCTGTATTACTTAAACAATATCAGGTAAATTTAAAATCACCTAATAGTAGTGGTATAGCATTGGTACCAAAAACATTGCAAAAAATACAGCAAGCTATTGATTTAATTGAAAATGATATTGAAAACTTTTCATCTGTTGATAATTTGTCCAAGCAATTACATATCAACGAAAAAACACTTCAATCTGGTTTCAAGAAATTATATAACACTACGGTTAATGCCTTTGTACGTAATCACAGGGCATATAAAACCAAATTTTTACTAGAAACTACCAATTTAACTATAGCAGAAATTGCTTACACCTTAGGTATTAATTCCCCAGGCTATCTAACACGTTTATTTAAGGCTTACTACGGGGTAACTCCATCAAAATATAAACAAGACTTAACAAACAGATAAACGTTGGTTGGTACTTTAGTGCTCATTTATTTCTTAAAAAGTACAGTCTATTTTCTTTTTAAGCAAGAACTTGTGATTATTCATCTTTATTTTTTGCTACTATATAACACCTTAAATAATGACAAAAATAATTCTAGATAATAGTTATAATCAAGCCTTAATTAATTACTTTAAATTAATATTTAATCCTGTAATTATTGAGAATAATAATGAGACTGTTTTAAGTTTCAATAATGACTATGCTAAAGGTAAAATATCTATTATACGATTAAAACATGTACTTAATATATACTTTAATTTTGAAGTGTCGGAAGATTTAAATTTTAAGTTTCTAAACTTAACCCAAACTACACTTAGCTTTTACTACCTTAATAATGGAGAAGTAAACATAATAACCGACAAAGAGTTTCTGCTAAAATCTAATTTAAAGCAGCATGGTATAAAAACTTTAAAAGCAGAACAACAAGAGGTATTTAGTTTTAAAAAAGGTTTAAACATTAACTTTAATTTTACAAAAGTTTTCGATGTACATTATCTTGAGGTATTAAAAAATTATAGGCCTTTGCAAAAATTTGAGGCAGACCTTAATACATTGAGTTTTGATTCTCTTAATATCAACTTCTCTAATACTAGACTAATTCATGTACCAGGACAAAAGGTTCTTATAAGCTCAAACCATTTAGGTATAGGTAGGCATTTACATTTAACAGAGCAAATTGAACACCTAGTTGGCCTACAACTTGCAGACTATTTTAACAATAAAATTAGTGTTTAAAAGTAAACTGAGCTTTAGCTTTTAGATTAATCTTTGAATTGATTGTGTTAATAGTTTTTTAAAAAAACTATAATTTTGTTATAAACAAGATGATGACAGTCATGGCAAAAAATAACTTAAAATCACTTTTAAAAGCGCAACTCTTAGATTTACATTGTTTAGAAAACGAAACATTGCCAATGCTTAATAGTTTAAAGGATAAATGTGTTTCTTATGATCTAAAGCAAACTATTAATGCACAACACATAACCTCAAAGGCAAATCTAACAGCACTTGAAAAATTATTACTGGATAGTGGACTCAATTTGGAAAATGATAACTGTGATATTATTAAGACAATGGTAAAATATCCTGAACAATATATAATTGAAAATCCTGTTACCGACGATGCTATAATTTCTCACATATTACGCATAAATTTTTATAAGTCTGCAATTTATAACGCTGCTGTAAGGCTTGCTAAAGATTTAAAACTATATGAAGCACATAATGTTTTGCAAACCATAACAAATAACACTCATAACATCAACGACAGATACGATCGTGTTGCTGAAGAGTCATCCAATATAAGAGTTATTAAAAATATATAAT
>NZ_JBWQOJ010000083.1:0-1714 GCF_056591795.1 Maritimimonas sp. 2210JD6-3
TGGTTTAGCACTTAACTTTGCAAGTAGTCACCAAGCTGAAAATCCGCGAGGATTTTCAGAAGTAGGCGAGAACAAGCAATTACTTATAACCATTGTTAGGCAACGTTTTTATTTTCGTATTTTTGGATTTCGTCCAATTCCGATTGTTTTTCATCACGTTCCTCTTCGATGTCAAAATCGTCTTGAAGTCCAAGCCAAAATTTGGCCGAGTTTCCAAAATATTTGCTCAATCGAAGAGCCGTATCAGCAGTTATTCTGCGTCGTCCTTTAATAATTTCAGAAATTCTTGTTTGCGGTATTTTCAAGTCCTTTGAAAGTCGGTAAGCCGAAATTTCAAGTGGCTCAAGAAATTCAAAGTTCAAGACTTCACCAGGGTGTACATTTGCCAACTTTTCCATTTTATTCTGTTTTAATGATAATCGATTATTTCCACTTCGCTTGCGTTTCCGCTGTTCCATTTGAAAATTATTCGCCATTGTTTGTTAATCCGAATACTATAAAAATCCTTTAAATTTCCAGATAGTTTTTCAAGTCGGTTTGAAGGCGGAATTCTCAAGTCTATAATATCCTGCGAGTTGTTCAGCATTCTTAATTTACGACGTCCAACGTTCTGGATTTCAATCGGCATTTTTTTAACTCGGATACCGTTCCAAATCATTTCGGTTTCTTTCGAGCCAAATGAAATAATCATACCTTTGTTTTACGTTACTAACGTCAAAGATAAGTAAATAGTTTGTTTTGTGCAAATGTTGCCTAACGGTTCGTGTATGCTTTTCGTTGCGTTTGTTTAGCACTAAAGTTAGTAAAAAATAACTGTCGGTGGTTCTATTGCGAGTGATTTTCCGAGTAGGAAAATCCGAAGCAATGAAGCATACACATTGTTAGGCAACGTTATTTATAATATTCGATTTCCGCTTCAATAATTGTCTCAGGTTTACCGTTTTCAGTTATAAGTAATCTAGTCCAGTTCCTTTCATTATCAAAGTCCAAATATTCATATTCCGATTTGGAAAATATACTATCTTTTGAGTCCAATAAAGAGACTAAGCTTATATTTCCGTTTTTATATTCCGTTAATGTTTTGATATAAATGCCGCCATCTGAACTCTTCCAAAGTTCTTCAATTACACGTCCTTTTTTATCATAAGAATATTCCAAAATTTTATATGATTTTCCGCCTGCATATTCTATTTTTTTTATTTCATTTTTATCTTTAAAGAATTTGTGCGTCCAATTTCTATCTAAATTTTTTCCGCTCATGAATTCCTTCTCTTCAATTAATTCGCCCTTTGAATTGTGTAAATTTTCAAATTTTGATTCAGCTAATAAATTTCCAGAATTGTCATAATAATCTTTAGTTACCAGATTTAGTTGGTCATCATATTTATAAATAAACTTATTTGTAAGTTTATCTGATATGTATTGCCTCTGTTCGGTAATCATTCCTGTTTTATTAAATTCCAGTTGTGTATCTACCGAAGCCGAATTTCCAGAATTATCGACCTTTCCTTTTTCAAGTTTTCCGTTTTTTTCCACAGCATCGAACTGAAAAATTTTTACAGATTTTACACTCCCATTAAGATTAATTTTATCTAAATCAGTTTTTCTTATAGTCTGATTTGAACAACCAACAAGAGTTATGGAGATTAAAGTTAAAAGGAGATTTCTCATTTATTCGCAATGTTGCCTAACGGCTCTGTATAAGCTTTGTTGG
>NZ_JBWQOJ010000084.1:0-1670 GCF_056591795.1 Maritimimonas sp. 2210JD6-3
CATTAAACTATGCGCAAGAAAAAAATAAAATTACCACGGAAAAAGTTTGGCGTGTAAATTTTTTGAATCCTGCGATTGAGTTTGAAACACCAACAGGACAATATTCTACATTTTCTTCGGCTCTTGGAATTGGCTATGGAGGCGGTTATCCTGATTTAACCCACGCTGGAAATGGTCTTATTTATATAATTAGTCCATTTGCTGATTTTCAACAGAAATGGTTCTATAACCTAAATAGAAGGAACAAGAAAAACCGAACAGTTGATAACAATTCTGGTAATTTTGTTTCACTAAGATTTATTACACGAGGAAATTCAATAGCAGAAAATGTAAACCGTACTTCTAACTTTGATTTTGCAATCGGACCGACTTGGGGAATTCAAAGAAAATATGGGAAGAATTTTCATTTATTATTTGATGTTGGTCCTCAGTATTACTTTGATACCAACGGAAATGGGAATATCTGGCCAATCATGCTACAATTAAACTTAGGATTTAACTTAAAAAAGAAATAAAAGTGTTGTAAAATGAATAATATAAAATTAATAGTATTAGCGGCTTGTTTCTTCATTGGGGAAGCTATTTATGCTCAATCACAAGATACATTATTACTTAAAAGTTTAATTTCAAGTTTTAGTATATTCAACCTAAAGGTTGTAAATCAAACTTTTGATACCAAGTCTTTGAAGTTGCTCAGTAGAATACCAACCATATCTATTTACAATGGAACAACAAATTTGTATGATAACTATTTATGGGAAGGAGATACCTATACTTATAGTAATTCAAGTTTACTTTTTGAAAATAAGTCTAATTTTCTAAGCGACCTTTTCTTAGGAAGCAGTTCTATCATGGAGAGTAATCCCTTGGTACAAAAATCTACTTTTATACTAAATGATGATTCCAGATATCGGATTCGGGATTCTTTTAATCCTTATGGTGCTACTAATATTGGTGAAGCGTTATTAGGTGGTTTTTTTGGCTTATTATTAAACTAGAGTAGAACTTAGAATCAATCAATTTGTTTCATTCAAGGGTGTCTAATTCTAGTTTTGGAACAGATTGTCTGCTTCTTTCATTTTTCTATCAATAATTTTGGCATAAATCTCATAGGTTCTTATTTCCTTATGCCCAAGCGTTTTGAAACTGTATAAATATCAGCTCCATTTTCCAAAAGTAAGACAGCATTGGTATGTCTCGCGGAGTGAAAGGTAATGTGTTTGATAATACCTGCAAACATACACCAGCGAAGCAATTGAAGGTTTATGTATGCACTGTAATGTAGATTTCTAAACCCTATCTTTTGGCTCTTCTCTTTCTACTAGGAGGTTTCTAGCTTGCTTTGTAGTATATAAATACTCATCACCTTCTGTTTTCTTTTGTTGAAATACGATTCGAAAATAGAGTTACCCGCTTCATATTTTCCTTCATCCCAGACTTCAAACCAAACCAATTTATTGATATCAGATCATCGTATGCCAGTAAATGTGGAAGAGAGAAAGGCTCGTTTTAAAATTGGAAATTTGCATGGGGTTTTAGATAACCTTTGAAGCTCGTCTGAAGTTAAGTGTTCTCTAGTTGATTCTCCCATGACAAAGTCTTTTACTTTCTTAATTTCATAAAAATCCAATAGGGTTGTTTTTCCTCTATGATTGTTTTGAACCCTATAC
>NZ_JBWQOJ010000085.1:0-1574 GCF_056591795.1 Maritimimonas sp. 2210JD6-3
ATTCTGACTAACGTAAAATTAATTTACTGATTTACAGTTATTTGTATTTATTTGCAAATCCTCATTAGTCAGTCCAAATTTATCAATTTGTTTTCTGATTCTTTTCACAAGTCCTAATTTTCTTTTTTGGTCAAGATAGAGATACCCTTCTGGATTTTGATAAGCAATACCTTTGGTAACCATATTCCAGATTATGACGGCTAATTTTCTTGCTGTCGCTGTTATGGCAGACACACGTCCTTTTCTAAAGTTGATTCTATGAAAAAAATCCCTGAGTGGCGTACTGTCTTTTAAGTTTCCAATAGCGTTTGCGGCATTTCTTAGCGCAATTTTAAGTCTGTTGCTACCTTTCCCAATTTTGCTAGAGAGCACTTTACCACCGCTGACTTTATTGTTGGGAGCCAGTCTTAGCCAAGAGGTAAAGTGTTTTGCTGTCTTAAATTTCTTGATACCATCATAGCCAACTTCACTGATAATGGTAAGGACGGTATTATAGCTCATTCCTTCAATGGCAAGTAGGTCTGTTCCTTTAAACATTTGGTATGATTTTAAATTGATATCAATATTCTTTGGAGTGTTTTTATTGATGCGCTTATATGGTTTTTTATCGATATGGTGTTGATTTTTTTCAGGATCTTTCCCTATGATATCGTTTAGTTTTTCAGCAATTTGGTCGTCACATTCCCTGATTTTCTTTTGAATGAACTCGTAGGTGTCCAGCTCATCTTTAAGGGCATAGAGGAAGTCATTGCGTTTATTGCTATGTAGGGCTTTGGCAATTTCCTCTTCACTTTTTTTGCAATTGTAATGTCTCAGGCTAGCTAGTTTTTTTGGGTCAGTTTCCCCTAGAGCAATTGCTCTTATGATTTTAAGGCCTGTGAGGCCTACCACATCTTTAACGACTACGTCAAGACGGATGTTCATCAGTCTAAGGTATTTTTGTATTTTTTTTGTAGCAGCGGCAGCTTGCTTAATAAGATTGTGCCTGTGTCTTGTAAAGGTTCTTAGGATCTCGGTATCTTCATCCGGTAAGAAACTTCCTGAGAGTAATCCTAGACTATGTAGTTTTTGTATCCATTGGCAGTCTTTTACATCTGTTTTTTTTCCTTTAATATTTTTGGTAAACTTCCCATTGCAAAGGGTAACCTCAAATCCATTAGCAATAAGAACTGCGTGTAAATTTTGCCAGTAATTACCAGTGCTTTCCATAGCCACGGTTTTGATGTTGTGTTGTTTGAGCGACTGGGACAATTCATAAAGGTTTTCATTGTAGACCCCAAATTCTTTGATCAAATCATCACTCTGTCCCACAGCTACCCAGTGGCTTCTACTGCCAATATCAATGCCAGCCGCATTTTTATTGACAACATCTAAACTAATTTGTTCTTGCATATCTATAAAATTTTAAAGCTCTAAGGAAATGTGCTTTAGGCAAAGAAATTATTCTGAACGGGATTACACCAAGTGTATCGCCAATGTACTGATGGCAAACATTTCAACCAGGATTGCGCACGTGCTTACTAAAAAGTAGCAACACTTTGAAAAACGGCCTTGCAAAGAGCTAAAGTTAATGA
>NZ_JBWQOJ010000086.1:0-1530 GCF_056591795.1 Maritimimonas sp. 2210JD6-3
CCACACATTTGAAAAAAACAGAATTCATAGAAAATCCAGAAGTCATTTTATCAAGGGAATTTGATATAAAATCAACCTCTTTTGGCGGAATTTTTATTGGAGAAAATATTCAAAAACTTAATGGACAAGAAATATCTGAATACTATGATAATGAAGATAAGAATCAAAATCTGAAAATAAGAAACGGTTGGGTTTTAATGGACAACGGAATTCAATATGTTATAGAAAATGGTTTTGTGAAAATGATACGCGTAAAAGAAAACGGACTGAAAAGATTTGTCGATTTTGATAAAAAGCGGATTAAGGAATTGATTGGAAAACCAAACAGAATTAAAAATGACGGTATAATGTGGGTTTGGGATTACGTTGTTGAGGCAAAAGTTCATCATTACAAAAAGAAAAAACTAAAAATACATTACTCGACCGAAAACGGAAAAGTATGCGAATTAGAAATCGGATAAATTATGAGTAGAATATTAGGATTAGATTTAGGAACCAATTCAATTGGTTGGGCTTTAATCGAAAATAGGAATGTTGTAGAAATGGGAGTAAGTTTATTTCCAGAAAGAGCAAGCACAACGCAGAATGTAAAATCAAAAACGACTGAATTATTAGCTGTCATCAGAAAAAACAGACAGTTAATTTCTCTGACAACATTAACAATATTTCTATTTATGTTGGCAATTTTAATGCCTGTGTTTTGGCAATTTTGGACGAATCTTGCAATAGCTGGTATTTATACTATTTTGACAATTAAAAGAAAAAAATAAGGAATTGTGAATTGCTTTGAGATTGCGAAAAAAACGTGTGGCAACAACGTATATAGCTCATAGCTAATTAGTTGCTTGATTAAAAGTTAAGGCATATTTGCAAGTCCGCCAAATTTTTTAATTTGGCTTATTGAAAAGAAAAGGTGATAAGAAAATTAAAAAATCCGGCTCGTGCTTAACCGAAAATTTATCGCTAATTTGCACGCTACGAGCCATATACAAGACCGTTGTAATGCATTTGACAAAACTGACCGAAAAATGAAAGAAGTTGATAAAATAGCGTTTATTGAAACTAAAAACGGACAAATTTTAAGCACAAAATCTAAAGGTAAATCAAAATATTATATCCCAGGAGGAAAAAGAGAATTAGGTGAAACTGACGAACAGACTCTTGAGAGAGAAATATTGGAGGAATTAGACGTTCGAATAAAAAGTGAGACAATTAAATATGTTGGGACTTTCAAAGCTCAATCTGACGGAGCAAAAGAAGGTGTTTTAGTTAAAATGACTTGTTATAAAGCAGAATATGACGGAATTTTAAGCCCGAAAAGCGAAATTGAAGAAATAAGGTGGTTGAATTATAAAGACTTGAACATTATATCTGAAGTGGACAAAAAAATATTTGGATTCCTCAAAAAAAATGATGAACTGAAATAAAAACGCATTACAACAATGTATAACCGCAATTACGGCGGATTCGACTATGTCCGAATCCACTCGTAATTGCTAACGTCAGTGCTTAACCAAAAATAGTAATTTA
>NZ_JBWQOJ010000087.1:0-1315 GCF_056591795.1 Maritimimonas sp. 2210JD6-3
TGACCCGTCCTGAATAAAGGCTACATAATTTTAAACATTATGTATAAAAACGACAAAGTCATCAGACGGTATTCAGAACCTTTCAAACTGAAAATTTTAGACGAACTTACCACAGGAAAGTTAAACAAGTATCAACTAGGTAAAGCTTACGGTATTGCTCCTACCACCATTAACGAATGGATTAGAAAATACAACCGTAAAGACCTTATGAACACCAGAATCAAAGTGGAAACTAAAGACGAAATAACAAGAATCAAAGCACTTCAAAAAGAGATTGAACAGCTTAAAAAACTACTCTTAAAAAAGGATCTGGATGCCTTGGTATTGGATTCCTATCTAGAAGTAGCAGCAGAAGATCTAGGCTATAAATCAGTTGCTGAACTAAAAAAAAAGTTAAGTACAAAGCCTTAATCAAAGCCAAAGAAAAATCTAAGGGATTTGCTTCTTTAACAACTATAACTCGTTGTTTTGGACTAAAACGTGATGCTTATTACAAATATAAAAATAGAGCTGATGAGCGTTTGAAAACAGAACAGAAGATTGTTGAAATAGTACAGAAAAGACGCAAATCCCTTCCCAGAGAAGGCGTGCGTAAACTTAAAATATCATTAGAAAATGAGTTTATTAAAACTAACCTTAAAGTCGGCAGAGACACATTATTTAATGTCCTTAGAAAACATCAAATGCTAACACTTAGAAAGAAACCTAGCTATAAAACAACTAATTCGTTCCATAGGTTCTATAAATACAAAAACATTATTAAAGATGTAGAAGTCACAAAACCTAATCAAGTTTGGGTAAGTGATATTACCTATATAAGAACCGTAAAAGGGTTTTGTTATCTCGCGCTCATTACAGATATGTATTCTAGAAAAATCATAGGTTACGACCTTAGTGATAGCCTTGAACTCAATGGCTGTGTTAGAGCCCTTAATAAAGCTATATACCAAGCTAAAGACGTTAAACAACTTATTCATCACTCAGACAGAGGTATACAATATTGTAGTAATGTGTACACCCAAATACTTAAAAGAAATAAGATAGAAATTAGCATGACAGAACAAAATCATTGCTATGAAAATGCCATTGCTGAACGTGTAAATGGCATCTTAAAAGATGAATTTTATCTCGATCAAACCTTTACTGACATAACTCACGCTAAAAGAGCTGCAAAAAATGCAATTAATTTATACAACGAAATAAGATTACATGTATCTTTAGACTATAAAACACCTAATAGGGTATATTTAAAAACAGCGTAAATCCTCCCGATAGCTATCGGGATTAACCTGTAGCCATATTTCAGGACTAGACA
>NZ_JBWQOJ010000088.1:0-1292 GCF_056591795.1 Maritimimonas sp. 2210JD6-3
TAACGGTCTAGTATAATAATAGTAGCGAGTTTTGAAACGCTAACTTTTCGGTTTAGCACAGACCTTTTTTATATTTATTTTCTTTCGTTTTAGCGATAAAACCGCTATTATTTTTATACCATGTTGGCATTAGTTTTTATAATAGAATTCAGCAATTTTATCAACAATTTCATAGGTGCGAACTACTGCCAAGTTGGTAAACAAAATAATAGCCAGATTATCATCTGGATAGATTGAAACAGAAGCTCTACCTCCTCCAAAAGCAGATACACCCGAATGGTTTTCTCTTTTAATCACTGGCCAACCTAAAGCATAAGCATTCAAAATCCCATCAAAATCCCAGTATTCGCCATTATCGAGTTTTACAGGTGTCCACATTTTGTTGATACTTTCTTTTTGTAATAATTTTCCATTCTGAAGTGCAATAATCCATTTGGCCATTTCATTGGCGGTGGTAAAAACTCCGGCATCAGCTCTAAAACTTGTCGGGAATTTCTCGTAAGTTTCAATCAAGTTGTCTCCTTTGACAGGCTCTCTTGTAGTCTCATCCAAATACCAATAGACATAGGTTGAGCTTTTATTTTCTTTTACATCAAAAGAATTTCCATAGAATACTTTTTTCATTCCTGCTACATCGAATTGGTTTGTTTTGATAGATTCTTCAAATGGTACCTCACTATATTTTTCTATAATTTTTTGGATTAGTAAGTAGTTAGTTGCGTTGTAGCTAAAATCTTTTCCTGTTTCAAATTGTAAAGGCATTTTTTGAACAGTTTCCCAAGCAGATTCTTGACTTCCACTCCCAACTAATTTATTGTCTTCATTTGGGTCTTCGATATCTGGCAACCCTGATGTATGGCTCAGTAACTGTTTAATAGTAATTGAATTCCATTTACTTGGTAAGCTAGAGATATGTTGGGAAATAGAGTCTGATAATGAGAGCTTATTTTGTTCTTCTAATTGTAAGATTGCTGTGGAAGCAAAGACTTTGGCTATTGAATTAATTGAGAAAATAGTGTTTTCTTTAACATCTACTGAAAAAGGGACATTTGCTACGCCTAAATTTTCTGATAAAACAACTTCGTTATTCTTAATTACTACAATCTGCAACCCAGGAATTCCCTCTTGTTCCATCTTCTTTTTAAGATAAACTAAGGTCTTAGTCTTTTCATTATTGAAATGATTTTCAGGTTTTTCATTACAACTAAAAATGATAGTTAAAATGAGTAGTAGTAAGTAGTTTTTCATTGATTGTTTTTATTGAATGCCGTAGAGCCCAAATTAATGCCAAC
>NZ_JBWQOJ010000089.1:0-1182 GCF_056591795.1 Maritimimonas sp. 2210JD6-3
AACAAAGAACTGAGTTAAAAAACAAACTTTTTTAAGCTAATTTAGAAACAAAGTTTTCATCATAAGGTAATCCACTTTTTGCAATTGCAAAGGCTTGTTTTAAAAGTTTATTTGCAACGGCAATCAATGCCAATTTCTTACTCTTACCCTTAGCTACAATTCTGTCATATAATTCCTTACATGCTTTGTTGTGTTTACATGCCGAAAAAGCACATAAAAACAATAAATTCCTAAGTTTCTTATTACCAACTTTACTGATCCTACTTCTACCTCTTACACTACTGCCTGACTGCCTAATGGTTGGTGTAATACCAACATAACTACACAATTGCTTTGCACTCTCAAACTTCTTAAATCCATCTGTAACAACTATTAAAAATAAAGCAGTCTTCACACCCATACCTGGAATACTCTTTAATAAAGTCAATTGATGTTGCTGCTCTTGTTTAACTAGCTCTAAAAGACGCCCCTCTAACAGTTCTATTTCTTTATTTAAGTGCTTTAGATTTCTAGTTAATGAACGATATACAAATTTTGATGGTATCCCTAAGCTCTTTTCTCCATGTAATTTGTTCTTCGTAGCGGTACGATGCTTTAAGTAATTGTCTAACAACCTGAATAACTGTAAGCATTCTGCTTGTACTTCATTAAGTGCATTATACAAGGGAACATCATTTAATATACCATACTCACAAATAGCTTTTGCATCACTCTTATCGGTCTTTACCTTGGCCAACTTCATCTGAATAAATCGCTTTACTGATAATGGATTTACTACAGAAACAGCAAAACCCTTGTTATATAAATATTGGGCTAAGCGATAATGATAATAACCTGTAGCCTCCATAACAACTAAGGCTTCTTTTTTTAATGTTTTAACTAAAGCCTTAAAACCTTTTTCATCATTCTTAAATTGATGATGACCACCCTCAATACTATAAACATCAAAGACATCTTTACTAATGTCAATACCATAAATTTTTTTACCTTTCTTCATAAGAACTAAATTTTGGAAAGAACAAGCTACTTACCTATCAACAACTTAAAATCGAGATCTAAAGTCTCACAGAACTGAACGATATTTGAGTAGAAAAGAGAGGGGATTATCAATGTTGTCGAAGTCTATAGCTTCACCGTGTATACTAATCTTAATCCTCTCTTTTGTTCTTTCTAGTTAATAAC
>NZ_JBWQOJ010000090.1:0-1030 GCF_056591795.1 Maritimimonas sp. 2210JD6-3
TAAACGAAATGCAAAAATCAACCTTGACAATAATATTAATTATGTTTTCATTCTTTTCTAATGGTCAATCCGAATTGGAAAATAAGTTTGCGAAAGCTAACTCTGATATGAATTTAAGAAATATGTATCAAAGAATAGTTTGGCAAATGCAACCAACAAATGAATATTTATTTGACCAAACTAAAGGAGAAGTAAAATATATTGTCGAAGAAAATGGATATGAAGTTATTGTAAAACCAGAGATTTTAGGAACATTTAATCTCGATGATAAAACCTTTTTGTGGTCAGACAAAAACCCTTCAATTAGTGAAAAGTTAAATGATAAAGTAGATTCATTTAGAAAATCACTACCAAAAAAATATCAAAAGAATAAATTCAAATCTTCAACAGAATTCAATACAAATTTATTGTCTCTTTTTAGCTATGAACTGAATTCGAATGGTTTTGACTCGAAGCGTCAAGAAAATGTAATTATTTATTATTCTCTTTTAGATATAACAATATTTAAAGACGGAAATGAAATTTTAATCATTGAACCTAAAAATCACATATTTCCAATTCAATCATCGCAACATATTGAAATAATTAAAAAATTTCACAAAGAAAAACTCGAAATCAATAAAGAGTATAACGAGCAAAAAATAAGTTCTGACAAAGCTTTTAGAAAAATAAAAAAGATTCATTTGAAATATTGGATTAATGAAGACCCCTATTTTTTTCCTTCCCTGTCTTGGCCTTGTAATTTTGATGAAAAGTCAATACTTGAGTGGAAAGAATTCAAAATTGACGATAATAGACTTTTTGTAATGTACACGACCGATTTAGGATGGACTACTGAATCATACGCATATGAAATAGATTTAGAAGCTCAAGGAGATAAATTAATAATAAACGAATATTAAAAATAACTAGCTACAACAATGTATAACCTCAATTACGGCGGATTCGACTACGTCCGAATCCACTCGGAATTGCTAAAGCCTGTGCCAAACCGAAAATTAACGCATATTAACCCGTAACTGACGGTTAT
>NZ_JBWQOJ010000091.1:0-929 GCF_056591795.1 Maritimimonas sp. 2210JD6-3
TTTTGTGTATGGCTCGTTGCGTGTAAATTAGTGATTATTTTTCGGTTGAGCCATAAGCCAGATTTTTAAATTTTACTATTTATCTTCTTTATCGGAAATCGTCAAATTTAAAAATTTGGCGACTTACCAAATACGCCTTGATTTTGATTTAAGCAACTGATTAGTAATGAGCTATACACAGTGTTGTAACACGTTATTTATTTTCTATTTGATTGATTATTTCTATCATTTGCTCTTCTAAATTTTTTGTTGAACCATTAAATTGCTCGATAGATATTCTAATTAATTTTTCATTAACTTTTTTGAAAAGAACAAACCCTTTGGTAAGAATAAAATCGGCTTTCTTTGTGTAGTAATCATAAATTATTAAGTCGTCATTATTTCCTAATTCCGAAAACTCTAAAATATGTTCCGTTCCAAAACTATTTCCACTTAATTTTTTTGCTATCAACCTAACATTATTTTCTAAAGTTTGGGTTTTGTCAAATTCCTCTTTTTTAAAGTTGATTAATAATTGGGCATTTGATTCTGATAAACGAAGTGTTGGTTCATTCAGATTATTTGTAAATTCAATTCCTTTTGGAACTTTAATTTGCTGTCCTAATAAAGTCAGCGTTGTGTCCGATTCTGATTTCCGACTCTCTTTGAATACAATGTCAAGTGCCATTTTGTAATTCTTGATAACTTCCAAAGTATCAATTGGCTTGTTATTCTCTAAAACGTCCTTAATGTCTATTTCAGTTTTGTTTTTCTTTGTGTTAAACAATAGCATTATAATTCCAACACAGATTAATGCAATTCCAGATAATAATTGAACACTTTTTTTATTCTTTCGATAGGCAAATAGTAATGAAATTCCAAATCCGATTAATATTAATTGAGTTAAAATATCTCCTATGTTTTGAAACATTCGATTGGGTTTGTTTTAA
>NZ_JBWQOJ010000092.1:0-830 GCF_056591795.1 Maritimimonas sp. 2210JD6-3
AGGTGATTTAAACTTTTATAACTTTCTTTTTTTTGATTTTTTTGAGAGCAATTATAAAGAAAGCAAGATAGTTAAATCCTTTCCAGCTTTCGATAGTTGTATCGAATCGATTTAGCAAGGAACGATAACTATCCATCCAAGCATTAGTACGTTCTACAGCGTAACGTTCATCGTACAATTCTTGGTCAAAATACTCATCTCTATCTGTATTTCCATTACGTTTATTGAAACATATATTTGCATTAATTTCTTTTTTACTACAGGATTCTCTAAAGTTTTTTGAGTCAAAACCTGCATCTGCATTTAGGAAAAGACCTTCAACTGGAATATCTGCTTGTTCAAGAGTTGCTGTTACGACTTCAAATTGTACTTCAATATCGTGAAGGTCATTATGGTTTCCTGCAACGGGTTCACTCATAGCAAGAGGTAAGCCTTGTCTATCAATAAGATATAAAGCATTTGTAGTCTTTCGTTTTTTCCTGCCTTGATACTCAACATCAACTCCACCTCTTATTGCTGGAGTGTGACTGCCGTCCAAATCTACGCTAGAGAGGTCTAAGTCTTTTTTATGTGCTTTTAAAAACTTTATCCAGCAATCCTTTAATATATCTGATACACACCATTTTCTGTAATGGTAATACACTGCATTCCATGTCAAATGATTATCCTCAAATAAGGCTTTGACTGGTAATTGATGCCACTGAACTCCTGTCTTTAACTTGTATAGTATTGCATTGACAATCTCAACCAATGGAACTGTTGGTGGAAAACCTCGTTTTGTCTTTGGAATAAGTGGCACTATTTCCATTTCTATTGTATCTTTGTCTAGT
>NZ_JBWQOJ010000093.1:0-742 GCF_056591795.1 Maritimimonas sp. 2210JD6-3
ATATTGTTGCCAACGGTCGTGTGTATGGTTTGTTGCGTTTGGTTTAGCAACTAATTTAATAAATAATAATGCAGATAGTTCTTTTGCAAGTGATTTTCCGAAGGGAAAATCCGAAGCAATGAACTATACACCTTGTTACCACACGTTTTTTATCCATGTATGCCAACATCAGTTATTTTGTTTTCTTTACTCAAAGCAACAATAATTTGATGCTGCCAAAATAAATTTCCATCGTCGTAAATTAATTCTAAACTGGTGTCATCAAAAAATAATATTTCGATCAATTTTATTCGATTCACAAATTCCTTTTCGGAAATCTTGGTTCCATTTTCTTCAATCCAATCTTCATTTTTTAAAGGAAGAAGTTTTTTTACAATCGCATAATTGATTTCCTTTCCATTCTCTGAAATCCAATTTAACTTTTGATTTATTTGAATGATAAATTCATTTTCCTCAATTTCAATTTCGGTCGGGTCATATTGTATATTAACTTCACTGCCGAAAAGCGAAATATTAGCAATATTTGATATAGAGTTCAGTTTGTCAGATTCCGTTTTAGTATCAGTTATTCCGTTTTTTTTCTTCCAGTCGGAAAGTGATTTAAGAAACTCTTCACTTGTAAAAGTTACTTCAGCGTCATATTCCTCTTTTTCAGTTTTAAAGTCTGATTTTTTTAAGTTAAAATTTCCCTTTTTCCTGAATTTTGAAAATAATCCCATATAGTTTTTCTTAAATGTGTGGT
>NZ_JBWQOJ010000094.1:0-713 GCF_056591795.1 Maritimimonas sp. 2210JD6-3
GCGTCCTCCTAAAACCCATCATCCCCCAAGTTGTGAATTGCTTTCAGTTCCTTAATTTTATGGAGGATTCACAGGTTCATCAACAATTTGCTCATCTACCTCTATGTTGTGAATTGCTTTCAGTTCCTTAATTTTATGGAGGATTCACAGGGATACTGTTGTTATCGACGCAGATGATGGGGTTGTGAATTGCTTTCAGTTCCTTAATTTTATGGAGGATTCACAGGGTAAAGTGAAAGATGCTTCCAATACAAACAGTTGTGAATTGCTTTCAGTTCCTTAATTTTATGGAGGATTCACAGGGAGAAGAAAAATATACAGTTAGCCTTAGTTGTTGTGAATTGCTTTCAGTTCCTTAATTTTATGGAGGATTCACAGGTATGCTATTAAGAATAAAATAGTTGAGTTAGTTGTGAATTGCTTTCAGTTCCTTAATTTTATGGAGGATTCACAGGAGCTTAATGGTTTTTGTTTTACAACAGTATGTTGTGAATTGCTTTCAGTTCCTTAATTTTATGGAGGATTCACAGGAGCTTAATGGTTTTTGTTTTACAACAGTATGTTGTGAATTGCTTTCAGTTCCTTAATTTTATGGAGGATTCACAGGAATAACAATGTGTATAGCATAGACGCTAAAGTTGTGAATTGCTTTCAGTTCCTTAATTTTATGGAGGATTCACAGGAATAACAATGTGTATAGCATAGACGCTAAA
>NZ_JBWQOJ010000095.1:0-688 GCF_056591795.1 Maritimimonas sp. 2210JD6-3
GCTCAAACACCCAGTAAAACTGTAATTATTTGCCGCAAAAAATGGAAAAGTTTTCACAATATGGGTTTTCAGGAATCAACTTTAAGAAGAAAACGGCTATTCGGTTCAGAAGTTTCTCTAAGGCTATTTCACTAAACAATACGGAAGCTATGGAAGCCATGTTGGATTTTTTTGAGATTCATCAATTATCTCCCATGGATTCCCTAGATGGGAGTCTAAGAGCTGTTGAAATACGGATCAAAAAACGGATAAGCAACGCCATCGCTATCATTAAGAGTATAGAGCAAAGCCAGACCCTGCCAACGACAGCCTTACTGCAAGCCCTATTTGAACAAAAGCTGGAATCAGAAGAAGACAGTGCTGACTTTGACGAGGATTTTGAATTCATCGAAAAGAAATTTGCCGATATGGAACAAATGGAAATAAAAATTGAAGAAACCAATGTTCCCAAAATCAGATATGATAGACTGAAAGAAAAAATGGAACTGCTAAAAACAGATTTTGGTTATGTACTCGACCAGGTAAAGTTGGCTAAAAGTAGTTTCGGGAAAAGCTATTTGAAACTGGAACTCACACTACAAGAATTGGAAAAATACAAACGCACTTTAAAAAATTCATAAGATATGTACATCACCATCACAAAACAACACCAGGGAGAAAACTTTAGCGGCAGTGTTCGCGATTTTGT
>NZ_JBWQOJ010000096.1:0-675 GCF_056591795.1 Maritimimonas sp. 2210JD6-3
GGCAAACATTTGAAAACAGAAACGATAGATACTTGGAATGGAGAAAAAGTCGAACTAAAAATCAGTTCTGACGGATTTTGTTATTGTCCAGTTTGCGGAGAAAAAGCGATTGACAAAGAATGGCGACCCTACGATGAAAATGGATATCCATCATATGACATTTGTAGTTGTGGATTTGAATTCGGATTTGATGACAGCGGAGAGCCACCATATGATAAAAGTTGGGAAAATTATCGGACTAAATGGCTGGACGGAAAAATCGAAAGAGGAATATTTAAAAAACTGACTCTACCTCAAAAAAAAGGAACAGCTTTTAAATATCGGAATCGACATAAATAAGGAAAAAGGAATATAATGTTGCAAAGTATTTCAAATATATCTTCGCCATTAGGAAATTCAATACTATTTGTGATTAGTATGGTTTTGGCTTTTTATGTCTTAGACATAGATACGATGATTATATTCTTATTTGGAACAGTATTATTATCCTTGTTTTTAACCATTTTCGGATTTTCTAAAAGACTTGGTTTCAAATACTTTATAACAGCTTTTTTTCCAATAATTTGTCTTTTGATTCTTGCTTTTTTATTTTTCACTTTACCAGGTTGGGTAATATTATCTGAACTTGGTTTTGGTATTCCCGCACCATTACCGAATTAATAAAAAACGTTTGCC
>NZ_JBWQOJ010000097.1:0-628 GCF_056591795.1 Maritimimonas sp. 2210JD6-3
TGCTGGAAGACGTTTCTTTACTTTCCGTCTCAAGGGCAGCCCTAATGATACGTATACTCTATGAACGCGTTTATGATTCCAAAGTTTACCTTCTTCACGTAAGCGACCATAGGCCTTCCAAAATCCTTCCTCTGGCTTGTCCTCTGCCTTTTTGCTTAAGGCAGCTTCAATCTCAACATCGTTCTTTGGCAATGGCTTGTAGTAATAGACACTCTTGCTCATATGTAGAACACGGCACGCCCTGCTTATACCGTAATGAGCAAGTTCCTTTGCTATACTCCTTTTTCGGCAGGGCTTTAAAGCTTTTTTTCTATGATCTCCTTAGCCATTTGGTGGTCCAATGCTAGGTTGGCATACATTTGCTTGAGCCTGAGGTTCTCTTCTTCCAATTGCTTGATACGTTTAAGTTCTTTGCTGCTCATACCTGCATACTTGGAACGCCACTTGTAAAATGCGGCCGAACTAACACCGTGGTCACGGGTGATTTCTAATACAGATTTACCGTTTTCAAATTCCTTTAAAATCTTGGCTATCTGGGGCGGTGAAAATTTACTTCTTCTCATAATTACTGTTCAAAATTAAAATATTTATTCTACTTTTAAACAGTTCAGTTTTTGGGGAAGCTTAC
>NZ_JBWQOJ010000098.1:0-611 GCF_056591795.1 Maritimimonas sp. 2210JD6-3
GCAGTAATTTGAGAATGACAAACTTTACAACTGAAAAAGACAAATTATTATCGGAGTTAGATTCTGAAATTAAGCTAAATCCTGAAAATGGAATCTTGAAATCATTAAGTCGGAATTTAAACTCATACCAATCAGTTTCTGAACTAAATGGAACTTTAAGCAGAATTGTTGTAGATAGTCTTGGTTTTGAATTTAAAATCGGAGAAAAATTAATTGAATTTGAGAACTATTTCTCTGACTTTTCTAACTCAATTCGTTCGACTGAATTGAGACGTTTAGCGAAAAAATTAATTAAGGAAAATACGAGAATTACGTTTTACGGAAAAGCTTGGTCTGAAAGTAAAGCGGATTGGATGTATTTTGACAAAGTGTTTGACTTAAAAAAAATACGGAAAAAATTCACATTTGGAGAAAACATAATTGAGCATCAGAATTTGGACATTAGGTCTGGATTAGAAAGCGGATTTATAGACAAAAACACTAACGAGGGAATAATGGGAAAAATAAAAACTACTGCCAACAATGTATAACCGCAATTACGGCGGATTCGACTGCGTCCGAATCCACCCGGAATTGCTAACACCTGTGCTAAACCGAAAATTAACACATAT
>NZ_JBWQOJ010000099.1:0-593 GCF_056591795.1 Maritimimonas sp. 2210JD6-3
TGTAAGCTTCCCTTAATTAGAACTGTTTATTTTTCTAAAATTTCTATAAAGTTATTGTTTTTAATTCTTTTGGGGCTAGCCCCAAAAGAATTAAGTTCTGCATATTTTACAGGTGGCATTTTGCCCAGGGAATCGTGCGGTCTGTAATTGTTATAATCATCCAGCCAAATTTGTGTTTGCTCTCTTACTTGGTCTATGTTTTCAAAAATATATTTGTCAAGTACACCTCTTCTGTAACTACCGTTGAACCTTTCTATAAAGGCGTTTTGGGTAGGTTTCCCTGGTTGTATATACTTGAACTCAATATGGTGCATTTCACTCCAATCTTCTGTTATTTTGGCTATAAATTCTGGTCCGTTGTCCATTCGTATCCTTTTAGGCTTCCCTTTTTTATTAACAAGATGATTGAGTACCCACACGACCCTATTGCTAGTGAGTGAAAAATCAACTTCTATATGCAATGCCTCTCTGTTAAAATCATCTATAATATTAAAAGACCTAAAACGTGTTTTGTTCTCCAAGGTGTCGGTCATAAAATCCATACTCCAAGTATGGTTAAGTGTGCTAGGCACTTCTAAAGGCTCTTTTACCCT
>NZ_JBWQOJ010000100.1:0-580 GCF_056591795.1 Maritimimonas sp. 2210JD6-3
TTATCTTTATTTAGACTGTTTCTAATGTCGCTAAACAGGCTTGGTAGTTTTTTTAAAGACTTCTACAGCCTGCTCGTCTTTTTTGTGATGTGATTTCCTTGCCACTTTCAATACACTATGGTGGTGTGTTCTACAATGACTGTAAAGTGTTTTGTAATTTAATAGAATACCGAAATTGGACGCTATCCAATCCAGTAACTCAACATAACTAGTGATGGTAGTTGATGGGTTAGAGAGTTGTTCTGCCACCGCCTGTTTGACGTGTTCTGGAATTTCTTCTCTTCGAGAACCTCTGCTCTTTACCTGTAAATAGGAAACTATGCCTTTTTGGGCATATAGCTCAAGCCAATTGTAAATGGTCTTGCGCTCTCGCTTGAGCTTCTTTGCTAATTGATAGGTGTAGGTTACCTTACCTTGCTTGATTAATAACAACGCTTTTGCCCTTTGGTACTGCAGCAGCTTGCTTTGAGCATTCATAAGAGCCTTTAGCTCTGATTCGCTCTCTTTAATGTGTAAGTCTATTTGTTTTGCCATAAGGCAATTTACAAATAATTGAGTAAATTAACAAGAGAAATGGTAT
>NZ_JBWQOJ010000101.1:0-543 GCF_056591795.1 Maritimimonas sp. 2210JD6-3
ATACCATTTCTGATTTAAAAATACTCAAAAAATGTTTTAGTGTATAATTGATAACTGGTGATAGATTTTATAAGTTCAGGAGTTAGTTGGTTTACCATCTCAGTAATTTTATCCTGTAGTGTTTTCACCTCTTTGAACAGTTTCATTGCAGTTTTATTTTTCATCCACTGCCAGACTTTTTCGGCAGGGTTTAACTCTGGTGTATATGGAGGTATTCTTATGAGTTTTATATTTTTTGGGATTGTAATGCCTTGGCAAGCATGGAACCCAGCATTGTCTATGATAACTATTTTAAGTTCTCTAGGGTTTTGGTTACTAAAATCCTTAAGGAAGCCTTCAAAGATAGGGTTGGATACTAATGGGGTTTCCCAGTAGAAACTATCTCCCGTAATGGGTGAGAAACATCCCCAGAGCCAGAGCCATTGGTAGGAGTGTTGGTATTTTCCTATGGGTTTGATTCCCTTGGAGACTAACACCCTTTTTTGTTTGGTCATCAGTCCAAAACGGGACTCATCCTGAAAATAGAGATTCACACTGTCAAAG
>NZ_JBWQOJ010000102.1:0-539 GCF_056591795.1 Maritimimonas sp. 2210JD6-3
TTATACCATTTCTGATTTAAAAATACTCAAAAAATGTTTTAGTGTATAATTGATAACTGGTGATAGATTTTATAAGTTCAGGAGTTAGTTGGTTTACCATCTCAGTAATTTTATCTTGTAGTGTTTTCACCTCTTTGAACAGTTTCATTGCAGTTTTGTTTTTCATCCACTGCCAGACTTTTTCGGCAGGGTTTAACTCTGGTGTATATGGAGGTATTCTTATGAGTTTTATATTTTTTGGGATTGTAATGCCTTTGCAAGCATGGAACCCAGCATTGTCTATGATAACTATTTTAAGTTCTCTAGGGTTTTGGTTACTAAAATCCTTAAGGAAGCCTTCAAAGATAGGGTTGGATACCAATGGGGTTTCCCAGTAGAAACTATCTCCTGTAATGGGTGAGAAACATCCCCAGAGCCATTGGTAGGAGTGTTGGTATTTTCCTATGGGTTTGATTCCCTTGGAGACTAACACCTTTTTTTGTTTGGTCATCAGTCCAAAACGGGACTCATCCTGAAAATAGAGATTCACACTGTCAAAA
>NZ_JBWQOJ010000103.1:0-538 GCF_056591795.1 Maritimimonas sp. 2210JD6-3
TTTTTAGTTTCCTATCGGCTTTAAGTGCTTTCTTTCTGCGTTTGGGATGTTTTCGGTTGTGCGTGTCTCGAAGCAATTGTTTTGATGTTCTTACATAAGTCTGCCGTTGCTTTACGCCTTGTTTAGTTGCTATAGAATTACATTTGTCAATGATGCGCTTCGCTAATTTTGCATCTGTCGGGAATGTGGTATTGTTTTCTGCTACCGTGGTGTCAGACAATGTTTGAGTTTCAAAAGCAGATTTGCCATGAAGTAAAACAGAATAGGTAAATATTTTTTCTACGCCTTGCTCTCCAATGCGTTTTCTAAAATGAACAAAATCACTTGGATCACAGGGAAACTTATGCTCAAAATGAGCCATTCCACAAAAATATTGCATGTAGGGGTCTCTTATCCAAGCCTCACAAAGAGTTTCATCTCCTAAATTATAAATCCGTTTTAATAGTAAACTACCAACCATTAAACGGATGGGCATCCCTGGTTGCCCTGTGTTGGAGTATAAAGGACTAAAAGTGTTTTCAAAATAAGACCAGTCTAT
>NZ_JBWQOJ010000104.1:0-531 GCF_056591795.1 Maritimimonas sp. 2210JD6-3
AGTTGTGAATTGCTTTCAGTTCCTTAATTTTATGGAGGATTCACAGGATGTTTCCTGCTGGGAGGTTTGGCGGTGGGTTGTGAATTGCTTTCAGTTCCTTAATTTTATGGAGGATTCACAGGTTAGCTTTTATAAATGCATATGTCTCTGGGGTTGTGAATTGCTTTCAGTTCCTTAATTTTATGGAGGATTCACAGGGGATAAACTTAAAAAGTTACAGTCATGCAAGTTGTGAATTGCTTTCAGTTCCTTAATTTTATGGAGGATTCACAGGAACTATCTAAAGATCAGGTAAGAGAAATAGTTGTGAATTGCTTTCAGTTCCTTAATTTTATGGAGGATTCACAGGAACGAACTCGAAACCGCCGAGCCCTTACGGGTTGTGAATTGCTTTCAGTTCCTTAATTTTATGGAGGATTCACAGGATTTTTGGATTTTTCTTGGTTTTTGCTTCGGTTGTGAATTGCTTTCAGTTCCTTAATTTTATGGAGGATTCACAGGTCCTTTCGTATTTACTCTATAGTGGTCTAG
>NZ_JBWQOJ010000105.1:0-530 GCF_056591795.1 Maritimimonas sp. 2210JD6-3
TTGGTATAAGAATAGTTGCGTGTTTGTCAGCGAGGATTTTCCGAAGGAAAATCAGAAGTTGGCAAATACGCAACGCCCTTTATTTAAGCACAAAATAGCAATTATTTTTATACATTGTTAGCTTTTAGTGCGTTTTTCACGTTTCTATTCTATTTTTTCAGGCGGCTTTTTAATTCCGTATTTTATGTTTTATTCAGCTCGATTTCCATTGCGCAAACCTGTTTGCCGAGAGGCAGGCTTGCTCAAATTCCGTCATATTTGTCAGTTCAGATTTCGAGTAAGCAATTCCGCTCCCGATAACTATCGGGATTACTAAATTCCGATTGAGTGAAATTCCGCTTTTCAAGTCAGTTTTCGATTGTGCAAACGAGCTAAAAAGTCAGACGCAATTCAATTCAGGGTTTGAGTGATAATTCAGCGTGTATTTCAAAATTTCGCAGCATAGTTTTTCGGTTTTTACTTTCTTAAAATTCAAAAAATAATAGGCTTTTTTTATTTCCGCAAACTTGCTCGAGCATTAAAGCTAACGG
>NZ_JBWQOJ010000106.1:0-495 GCF_056591795.1 Maritimimonas sp. 2210JD6-3
AGTTTTACTTTTTAGCCAGTGCTAGTTATTAATGTAAAAAAAGCATATTAAAACAATAATCTTTTAACCCATTTTTAATTGATCTCTTGTAAGGACAAGCAAATAAAGGAATTTTTCACTTATTGCATTGGGAAATGATTCAAATTAATTTAAAGACCTGAGAAATAAATATTACATTAAACTGAAAAACCTAAATATAACTTTGTATAAATCAAATTAGGGGATTAATAATTTTTAATTGGGCTGAAATTAGCGCAGAATTTAATCTAATTTTTGATTTGTATTTTAAGCTATTTTTAATCCTACTAATTTTGATAACACTTAAACAAATTATGATATAACTAAAATATTATGATTTTTCAACTATCCTCTAACTTTTAATAAGGATTACTCTAGTTAAATTTTCTTCTTGACTTACAATTTGTTTTTTGTATAAACCTTTTAATACTATCAGAAGAAAAGCATGAGATTGAGAATGGCACAAACTAATACTAT
>NZ_JBWQOJ010000107.1:0-487 GCF_056591795.1 Maritimimonas sp. 2210JD6-3
ATTCTGGGTCTGCGTCGTTACATTACCATTGCCATCATCATAACTCCACGTTACTACCGTAGTGCCCTGCGTCGTTATTGGGAAGCTCGTCGTCGTTGTACCCGTAATACTCGCACCACCACAACCATCACTCGCAGTAGGGGTCGTAATACTTACTACCGTACACTGAGCCGTTACATCAGGTAAATTCGCTACGTCTGGAGCAGGAGCACCCGTATCGGTAACTTCAACATTCTGAGTCTGCGTCGTTATATTACCATTGCCATCATCATAACTCCACGTTACTACATACGTACCTACGACACTATAGCTCGTTGGATCTGTAGTCGTAGCGGTAATAGCACCCACACAAGTATCTGTAGCCGTAGGGGCTGTAACACTCGCCGTACACTCACCACTTACATCGGGTAAACTCGCTACATCGGGCGTTGGGGCCGTCGTATCATCTATAATAACATTCTGGGTCTGCGTGGTAACATTACCATTG
>NZ_JBWQOJ010000108.1:0-435 GCF_056591795.1 Maritimimonas sp. 2210JD6-3
CTCCTTACCAACTTAATATTTGTATTTCAATTTTTCTAAAAAAAAAGCAAGAATAAAACGAGTAATAAATTTTAAGTACTCTAGTTTTAACTTTTTCATCATCTTTTTAAGATTCCATCCTGTTGCAGCTAAAAAAGCATTGATTTGTGAGGAATTAGTCCCATGAAGATAGTTCTGTCCCATTCTAAAGCTTGTTTTTAGATGACCTATAACAGGCTCAATGGCAGCTCGCCTTCTAAATTTCTTTCGTTTTGTTCTTTTCTGATATTCGGTATCTCGTTTTAATGGTCTATAATCTGGTGTGGATATTTTGGTTTGTCCTATTTGTTTTTGTCCTTTTCCGCCTCTGTCATACACCACTTCTTTTGGTAGATAATTTATGTTGGTTTGCATTTGATTCAGTAAAGGCTCTATGGTTTTACTATCATGTGGATT
>NZ_JBWQOJ010000109.1:0-423 GCF_056591795.1 Maritimimonas sp. 2210JD6-3
CACTGGGAGATACTGTAATACTCGATGTAGTCTCTCCTGTACTCCATAAAAAATCACCAGAACCGCTGGCCGTTAATGTTACACTATCACCCTCACAAATAACTTGATCTAAACCCGCATCAACCCAAGGAGCAGTGTTAACCGTCACTACAACTTCATCCTCATCAGAACAATTGCCATTCGAAGAAGTTATACTATATGTAGTAGTACTTGAAGGACTTACTGTAATACTCGCTGTGGTATCTCCTGTACTCCAATTAAAAGGACCTGTACCCGTAGCTGTTAAAGTAATACTCTCTCCTTGACAAATCGTCTGATCATCTCCAGCATCAACAGTAACACTAGGATTCACCGTAACTATAATATCATCTGTAGCATCTGTACTACATGAATTACTTGCCGTAACCGTATAAGTAGTCGTTG
>NZ_JBWQOJ010000110.1:0-389 GCF_056591795.1 Maritimimonas sp. 2210JD6-3
GAAGTAACTGCTGGTACATCATTATTCTCTATGGTACCTGTAGCCGAGATACCTCCAATGGTTAAATCATATACTTCATCTGGTTCTACCACGGCATCATCAACCGTAGCAATCGTAACTGTAAAACTCGTAACCCCTGCTGGTACTGTAATAGTACCCGAAACAGCATCATAGGTAACACCATTACTAAATACTGGTGGTAACACATAGTCTGATCCACTGGTTGTATTGTCTGCTAATATAAACGGATACGTCTCATCAAAAGTTGATTCTACAACAACAACTGTATGAACTAAACTTGTGCCTTCATCCTCAGTCTCTGAACTTACCGAAGTAATCGTAGCAGCATCATTATCTGTAATCGTACCTGTAGCTGCAATACCGCCAAT
>NZ_JBWQOJ010000111.1:0-374 GCF_056591795.1 Maritimimonas sp. 2210JD6-3
GTCATTACGAGGAATGAAATGACGAAGTAATCTGTCAAAACAGAATTCAAATTAAGCAGATTGCCACGCTACGCTCGCAATGACAGATTAAAATAATATTATGAAAAAATCATTCGTGTACTTTCTGACTAATAAAAATAATACAGTTATTTATATTGGTGTAACAAGTGATTTAATAAAAAGACTATATCAACATAAAACAAAAACATTTAAAGGATTCACATCTAAATATAATTGTGATAAGCTTATTTATTTTGAAGAGTTTGATGATATTAATCAAGCCATCATTAGAGAGAAACAATTAAAGTCTGGTAATAGAAAACGAAAAGAAGAATTAATTAATTCTTCGAACCCTGAATGGAAAGATTTATCAG
>NZ_JBWQOJ010000112.1:0-363 GCF_056591795.1 Maritimimonas sp. 2210JD6-3
CCACTAGATAAATCCAATTTGGACTTGTTGGCTTTTAAAAGCTCTACCCAACAAGACTTCCATACATCCAGCTCGCACCATTTGCGATAATGACCGAAAACGGTTTTGTAGTGTAAAACGTCTTTACCGAACAAGCTATCAACTGGTAAATATTCCCATTGAACGCCTGTCTTTAACTTGTAGAGAATAGCATTGACTATTTCGTAAAGAGGAACTGTAGGTTTAAAACCTCGTTTTGTCTTTGGTAAATATGGAATTATTTCTAATTCTATCATATCTTTGCTCAGTACTTGGTACATAGGGTTGTAATTTTATGTTTCGCAACACAAATATCTGCAACCCTTATTTTTTCTCAAAAAAAAA
>NZ_JBWQOJ010000113.1:0-343 GCF_056591795.1 Maritimimonas sp. 2210JD6-3
CAAACCATTTATTGAGGCGTAAATCTGGCCGTTCTCATCTCTACTCTAATGAAAGCGTAGCTTTCGATTTTTTTTCGGAATTTAAGACAAAGGTGCTTTCGAAAAAATTGGAATAAAAATATCGGAATTGAATAACGGAACGCAATTGTTACGCAAGCAACGACGCAACGGAATTTGACACTCGCACGTGAAAAATGAAATAAAATAAAGTAAAAACGGTTTGTAACAACGCCTATAGTTCATTGTGGCGGAATTTTCCGTGGAAAATTCCTACCTTTAAATCATCGCTTGGTTCTCGCGGAATGGTCCTAGCGGACAATTCCACAACGAAACCATAGCCCAA
>NZ_JBWQOJ010000114.1:0-332 GCF_056591795.1 Maritimimonas sp. 2210JD6-3
TCTATAATAACATTCTGGGTCTGCGTCGTGGTATTGCCATTGCCATCATCATACGTCCACGTAACCACCGTAGTGCCTTGTGCCGTAATAGGGAAGCTCGTCGTAGTAGTACCCGTAATACTCGCACCACCACAACCATCACTCGCCGTAGGGGCAGTAATACTTACTACCTCACACTGAGCCGTGACATCAGGTAAATTCGCTACATCGGGAGCAGGAGCGCCTGTATCGGTAACTTCTACATTCTGAGTCTGCGTCGTAACATTACCATTGCCATCATCATACGTCCAGCTAACTACATACGTACCTACGACACTATAGCTCGTTGGATC
>NZ_JBWQOJ010000115.1:0-323 GCF_056591795.1 Maritimimonas sp. 2210JD6-3
TAGCCGGTGTATCATTGTTCTCTATGGTACCTGTAGCTGCAATACCGCCAATCGTTAAATCATAAACTTCATCTGATTCTACAAGAACATCATCAACCGTAGCCACCGTAACTGTAAAACTCGTAACCCCTGCTGGTACCGTAATCGTACCTGAAACAGCATCATACGTAACACCATTACTAAATACTGGTGGTAAGATGTAGTCTGATCCACTGGTTGTATTGTCTGCCAATACAAATGGATACGTCTCATCTGAAGTAGATTCTACAACGCCAACGGTATGAACTAAATCTGTACCTTCAACTTCACTCTCTGAACTTACT
>NZ_JBWQOJ010000116.1:0-302 GCF_056591795.1 Maritimimonas sp. 2210JD6-3
GCAATGATACCATTGGCTTCGCATTTGTCCCTGAGTTTTAGGGAGTCAAAACCTGCATCGGCATTAATAAAAAGTCCATCAACACTAATCTCGGCTTCTTCCAGTGTTCCAATAACTTCTTCAAATTGCACTTCTATGTCAAACAAATCATTATGATTTCCAGAGACTGGTTCTGACATGGCAATAGGTAAGCCTTGCCTATCTGTTAGATAAATGGCATTTGTTGTCTTGCGTTTCTTCCTGCCTTGATAACCAACCTCTTGTCCGCCTCGAAGTGCTGTTGTATGACTTCCGTCCAAATC
>NZ_JBWQOJ010000117.1:0-296 GCF_056591795.1 Maritimimonas sp. 2210JD6-3
GTTTGTATAAGATTAGTTGCGTGGTTTAAGCAACTAATTTAGCAAATACAAACCAAATAGAAAATCCGCGAGGATTTTCGTAAGCAGGCTCGTACCAAGCAATTAATTAGCATCGATGAAAAAGCAGTAAGTCAAGTATCTTTAAAGATCATTAAAAATCGTTAAGATATGGAAACTCAAATTACTGCCTTACCAAAGTTATATATAGGAATTGACATACACAAGCGAAGTTGGAAAGTTCATTGCTCTACGGACTTGTTTTCAGGTAAGTCTTTTAGTATGCCACCTGAGCCAGA
>NZ_JBWQOJ010000118.1:0-290 GCF_056591795.1 Maritimimonas sp. 2210JD6-3
CCGCAGGAACATCGTTATTCTCTATCGTACCTGTAGCCGAGATACCTCCAATCGTTAAATCATATACTTCATCTGACTCAACAACTGCATCATCAACCGTAGCAATCGTAACTGTAAAACTCGTAACCCCTGCTGGAACCGTAATCGTACCCGAAACAGCATCATACGTAACACCATTACTAAATACCGGTGGTAATACATAATCTGATCCGCTGGTTGTATTGTCGACCAATACAAACGGATAGGTTTGATCTGATGTGGACTCTACTACACCAACGGTATGAACTAAA
>NZ_JBWQOJ010000119.1:0-278 GCF_056591795.1 Maritimimonas sp. 2210JD6-3
TTACTTCAGTAAGTTCAGAGAGTGAAGTTGAGGGTGCAGACTTAGTTCATACCGTTGGCGTTGTAGAATCTACTTCAGATGAGACGTATCCGTTTGTATTAGCAGACAATACTACGAGTGGTGGGGACTATACCTTACCACCAGTATTTAGTAATGGTGTTACGTATGATGCTGTTTCAGGCACGATTACAGTACCAGCAGGTGTTACAAGTTTTACAGTTACGGTGGCTACGATTGATGATGTTCTTGTAGAATCAGATGAGATTTATGATTTAACG
>NZ_JBWQOJ010000120.1:0-236 GCF_056591795.1 Maritimimonas sp. 2210JD6-3
TAATTAATGTTTTTGATGTCGTTATTAAACCTACTTTGTTTCCAAATTCATATTGCTTATGTATCTTTCCTTTTGCTATGCAAGCAGTCAATGGTTTATGAATACTGTAAATCTTGTCTTTATCAGTTCGTTTTTGTTGTAGGATTCGATGGTATAAATTTAACTCTTTTTCATAACACTTTAAGGTTGATGGTTCTAATGTTCTTTCTAATTCTCGAACTAATCTACCTGCTATG
>NZ_JBWQOJ010000121.1:0-232 GCF_056591795.1 Maritimimonas sp. 2210JD6-3
GAAGTCATCTTGACTTTTTAAGTTTATAAAATTTCTTTAGTCCGATTACAATAAAAGCTAGGAAGTTAAAGCCTTTCCAGCTGGTCAAAGTTGTGTCAAATCTGTTCAGCAAAGAACGAAAGCTATCCATCCAAGCATTGGTGCGTTCAATGGCGTAGCGTTCTTTATAGAGTTTTTCATCAAAATAGTGGTCAGTATCAGTATTCCCATTACGTTTATTTGGGCATATATT
>NZ_JBWQOJ010000122.1:0-227 GCF_056591795.1 Maritimimonas sp. 2210JD6-3
AGTTGTGAATTGCTTTCAGTTCCTTAATTTTATGGAGGATTCACAGGTCTGTTTTAATCAAGTATTCGTTCCACATTGTTGTGAATTGCTTTCAGTTCCTTAATTTTATGGAGGATTCACAGGTTGCATTAATGTCCACCTGCGTATCACCTGTTGTGAATTGCTTTCAGTTCCTTAATTTTATGGAGGATTCACAGGTCTAAAAGATTTTAAAACAATTATGGTTG
>NZ_JBWQOJ010000123.1:0-222 GCF_056591795.1 Maritimimonas sp. 2210JD6-3
TATGATGATGGCAATGGTAATGTAACGACGCAGACCCAGAATGTTATTATAGATGATACGACGGCCCCAGTAGCAGACACGGCTACCTTACCAGATGTTACTGAGCAGTGTGAAGTAACGGCTATTACGGCTCCTACAGCTACGGATAATTGTGTAGGCAGTATTACAGGTACTACTACGACGAGCTTCCCAATAACGGCACAGGGTACTACGGTTGTTACT
>NZ_JBWQOJ010000124.1:0-219 GCF_056591795.1 Maritimimonas sp. 2210JD6-3
GTAGTCGTAGCCGTAATAGCACCCACACAATTATCAGTAGCCGTAGGAGCACTTACACTCGCCGTACACTCACCACTTACATCTGGTAAACTCGCTACATCAGGCGTTGGGGCCGTAGTATCATCTATAATAACATTCTGGGTCTGCGTCGTTATATTACCATTACCATCATCATACGTCCACGTTACCACCGTAGTACCCTGTGCCGTTATTGGGAAG
>NZ_JBWQOJ010000125.1:0-215 GCF_056591795.1 Maritimimonas sp. 2210JD6-3
ACTAAAAGTAAGAGATTGTAAACTTAAGTTGTGTATAAGCAATAGCGGTTTGAGTGATAACTCGAACCGTTTTTGTGTTTATTTAAGTATATTGCTTAACATAAAGCAGTTGTAAATAATCCGCTACTGCTCATACACGTTACCGTTGTGAGCAATCCCTCATAGACCCAAAAAACTTCAGTACGTTGGCTAACGTAAAATTCGTAATTTACTGT